>NZ_JAMQPR010000001.1:1450230-1750230 GCF_026151345.1 Leptospira paudalimensis | reverse complement strand
GCAAAAGAAAGAATGGAAGGGAATTCTTTCCAACCAAAAACCGTGGTGTCCTTTCATTATTTAGGTGCTCTGTTAAAAGAAGAGTTTCGCCATATTGGGATCGCCAAAAATCCATTCCAAATCGAAGCCTTAGGTCCTATTGTTTTGACTTATATTGTGGAAGTTCCTGGCAAAGAACCAATTTCTAAAGTAAGAACCATCCAACTCCGCTGGAAACCATAACATCTTACCTTTTATTTCTGAATGTACAATCCATTTGGATCAAAGAAAAAATCCATTGGTGTATAATCTAAATACAATAACGATAATACGGATAGGGAAATCGCACCTACTACCGGAATGAGTAGGTTGTCATCAACTAATCCTTTGGCTGTTGTGTTGGAAAAAAACTCTGTAACACAAGATAGAAGAACTGATACAAAAACGATCACGATGGGAGTCCAAGTAAATCCATGGTGGTCATACAAAGAGATAAAACTTTCAGGATGAGATTTTGTAATGAGATACAAAACAAAAACTGAAAAGATAAATGCAGGAATCAAAAATCCAAATACACCTTCAATGGATTTTCCATTGTAAAAACGATGTTTGCCATATTTACTACCCACATAAGCAGCAAATGGATCTCCAATGACTAAAAATAGAATTGCAAGGATTGCTATTTCCGCTGGAAAAAAGCAAACAACGATTAGGTTGGCAAGAAAATAAGGAACTGTTCCATTGAATCGTTTCCTTTCAGATTCCTTCATAAGAAATCCAAAATACTGATAAAAAAAGGCTTCAAATCCGCTATGGCTCAAACGAAACAATTCCAATAAAAAAAGTGCTAACAGGAAAATTCCAAGCGAAGTTACAAGGATGGCTCGAGTGGCATAAACAAGTCCAAAGGCATCACGGAATGGATCCAAATATAAAGTAACGGGAATGATGAGTCCCAATACATGCCAAATTTTGCGAAAAAAATTAAATCCTGAACTCATTGTATTTTACCTACTGGGTCTTGAAGCCATTTTGAATGCAGCTTCTTCATTATTTGCGATGGGGAATAAATTGCGAACACCTGCCATCAGAAATGCTTGTCTTACGCTTAACGGAAGGTTGATGAGAATGATTTTGTGTTTTTGTAAAAATGCTTCTTCATTTAATGTTTTGAAGGCTATAATGCCTTGGGTTGTGACCATGTTCAATTCCTCTAAATCGAGAATGACTGACCCATGTTTTAAGGAATTGGTGACTGATTTGATGCACTTTTCCGCTGTGAAGTTGTTTAGATTTCCCTGTAATTTGGTTACATAAACGGTATCAATTTTTTCAGTGGAAACTACTAAATCGTCTAAACTCATAAATTTTTCTAATTTTCTTATTTCATTCTTGCACTCTATTGCAAGTAAATAAAAGTTTTGGAAGGAAGTGTGTTTTGAAGGTAACTGTTGCTCATCTCTACAAAAAACTGGAAGAACTCGACCGTGATGTTGTGGAATTAAAAAAACTCACAGACAGGCTTGCTACTGACAGAGAATATTCTCCTATCTTAAAAGAAACATTTTTATCGGAAATGTCGAAATTAGAAGACCAAAAGGCAGAGATTTTAGGCCTAAATATTGAAAAACAAGGAACATCGGTCCATTCCTTAAAGGCAAAAACAACTGACACTCGCGTTACAGAAATCACTAAAAAAGAAATCAGTGCTGTCCTTCCCCCTGAACCGAAAAAACCAGACCGACCTGTTCGCAAATATTAATTTATTTAAAGACTGTAAAAGACAAGGAACCCCAATGATTCGAAACAAACTAATACATCGAGTGATGTTACTCGGTTTAATTCTCCTGCCCCTGATCAATTGTGCTAAGGATTCTGAAATCCTAGCTACGTTCGATGGTGGGACTGTAACTCGAAGAGAGATGAATTTTGTAATTGAAGCTTCAAAACGTGGAAACACGGAACCACAACCCATTAGTGCTGACATCCAAGCCAAAATATTAGAAAGTATCGCTTTGGAAAAAATTTTACTAAAAGATGCAATCAAAGCAAATAAAGTTTCTGAAGCAGATGTGACTAAAATTGAATCCTTAGTAAAAGATTTTTTAAAGCTCAATGTATATATGCGTGAGTATGTTAAAAATGGATTAAAATCGAAACCATTAGAATTTATCAATTTACAACTTGCTTTAGTACGTGGCGAAGATGAAGCAGAAAATTTGAAAAAAGCCCAAGATCTTGCCAATCGTTTGAACACTCTGTCAGACAAAGAAGTTGCCATCGAAATCGCAAAAGTTACTGATGATATGACTAGAAAACCAATCGGTGGAAAATTAGAACCATTTTGTACCAATTGTGCAGAGACTCCACTCGAAGACATTTTAAGTGAAGTTAGAGGTGTAAAACAAGGTAAATTCATCGCATACGCAAAACAAGGTGAAGGAAGAATTGCTTATGTAGTACGTTCTCTTGGAACAGAAAAAGTACACCCAGAAAGACTTCGTAAGTACTTTACATCAGTATTTGATGCTTTCAAAGAAGAAGCAATCGAATATGGTAAAACCCATGAAGATGCAGAAACCAAAGCAAGTATTGCCTACTTTACAGAAGGTGAATCTGCTGATAAAGCCAACCAATTTGCATCCCATACAATGAAAGAGTATGAGCAAGGTTTATACCAAAAAGAACTTAAAAAAATCACAGAAGAAAGTGGTATCACTGTCGCAAACCTTCCACGGTTTACTGGTCCAGATGATGTGGATCCTAAAGTATTCACTCCAGAATACAGCCTATACTCGAACAAAGAGGGAAAAAGTTATACTTGGAAAGATTTAACTGCTGATTTTGATGCAATCCCTTCCCAACTCAAACAAGAATACAAAACGGAAAAAGCAAAAACATGGGATATGCTGAACCTTTTCCAATCTACGATCCTCCAAGGAAAAATTGCTGAAACTTCCAAAAGAGTGCAAAACGTAGATAGCGAAATTGGTTACCTCATGCAATTGGATAAAATGAAAGTGAGTTTGGCATTAAAATCGCTACAAGATGAGATCAAAGCCATCCCAGTAACGGTAACAGAAGCTCAAATGCGTGATGCGTATGAAGCTGGAAAGTTATATGCTTATTCTGACCAAGATCCTAAAAATCCACAAAATCGAATTCCTAAGCCATATACAGCAGTAAGAGAACGAATTAAATCAGAAATGGAAGGTTCTCAACGAAATTCGTTCATTGAACAAAAAGTTTCTGGTTTAAAAACTACTTATAATTTAGTGATCGCAAACGATCGTCTAAAAGAAGTTACATTATAGTTCCCACCAAGTTTTGGAATATGGCAAAATTTTTTTATTGAATTTTGCCATATTTGACATATTTTGACTGTTAGGGGGGATAAATGAACAATCACATTTACATGCTTCGAAAGAAGAGAGGCATTAAACAGTACGATATGGCAAGGGCTCTGGGGGTATCTCCGAGTTATCTTTCCAAAATTGAGACTGGTGCCCAAGATCCGACTGAAAAATTTAAGTCATCTTGTGCCAAGTATCTCAAAACGTCCGTTGATAAACTCTTTAACGAAAGCGCTGTGGAAGACATCTACCCTGAGTTTTCCAATGGATTGAAAAACAAACTTTGGGCAGTCCGACGTGAGTTAGGAATCAAACAATATGATTTCGCAAAGAAACTAAAAGTTTCGACTCCGTTCCTGTCAAAAGTGGAACTTGGACTTTTAGAACCACCAGAAGATTTTAAGAACCTGGTTTCTAAAGTTCTCAAAATGGAAAAAAACGAGCTTTTTTTAGGCTAAATTGAAAATCACCAAAGCAAGGCTTCCAAAAGCCTTGCTTTTTCTCCCACCAAACCAAAAAGATTTTGTCACATAATTCCTAAACCATTCAATAGTCCCTGATGAAAGAGAGACAAGCGGAACACCAAGATGGTTGGGCCAGTCGAGTCGGTTTAATTTTAGCAGTTGCCAGTGGAGCCATAGGGCTAGGAAATTTTTTACGTTTCCCAGGGCAAGCAGCACAAAACGGTGGTGGTGCCTTTATGGTCCCATACATCATCAGTTTTCTGTTACTGGGGATCCCTGTTTGTTTGGCAGAATGGACGATGGGAAGGATGGGTGGAAAACATGGCCATAGTACACCTTTTATCTTTCGAGAATACTTAAAAGGATTTCCTCTCAAACTTTCAGGTACCATTGGAGTCATGATTCCCGTCATGATTTATGTGTATTATGTATTCATCGAATCTTGGTGTTTAGCATACGCTTATTATTTCTTAACAGGCCAAATGTCATTATCTGCAACCACAAGGGATGGTATGACAAAAGAAGCCTCTTCCTTTTTTATGAATCTGACGGGTGCTGGCGAAAATGGTTCCAGTTTCCAATCACCCATCCTCATTTTCTTTTTGATCTGTGTCTTATTTAATTTTTTACTCGTTTACCGTGGCCTTTCAAAAGGCCTAGAGGCGTTTGCAAAAATTGCAATGCCACTCATGGGAATCTGCGCCACGATCATCCTTGTCAGAGTTCTCACAATCCCTGGTATTGAACAGGGACTTGCAGTGATGTGGAATCCCGATTGGTCTAAACTTACCGAACCAAAAGTTTGGATCAGTGCTGCCGGGCAAATTTTCTTTTCCTTATCAACTGGATTTGGGATTGCACTTGTATTCTCTAGTTTTCTTAAGAAAAAAGACGATGTTGTTTTATCGAGTTTGTCTTCTGCTTCGCTCAATGAGTTCGCAGAAGTTGTGTTTGGTGGAATGATTACAATTCCAGTGGCATTTTTATTTTTAGGCATCCAGGCAACTTCTTTTGGTACCTTTGGAATGGGATTTATTGCATTACCATCTGTTTTTGGGATGATGCCTGGAGGGAATTTTTTTGGAGGGCTTTGGTTTTTAGTCCTTTTCCTTGCAGCCATTACTTCTTCGGTTACGATGTTACAACCTGGTATCTTATTTTTAGAAGAAGGATACCGAATCGGAAGGCGCAAGTCTTCCCTACTCCTTTTCCTTTTTACCTTTGTATTGTGTTTACCCATCGTATACTTCAATAAAGATTTTGCCGCATTGGATATTGCTGATTTTTATATTGGAACCATTATGATTTATATTTTGGCATCCATTCAAATCTTCATCTTTGTCTTTAAGATTGGTGTGGACAGAGGAGAGGCGGATGCCAATGAAGGAAGTCTCATTCCATTTCCCAAACTCATCAAATTTGTTCTGAAATACATCACCCCATGGTTTTTACTTTTTATCTTTGTTTCCTTTTGTTATATGAACTTACCTGAATATTTGGATAAGATGAATCCTGAGGTCATGGGTCTCCTCGCTGAAAACAAAGGTCAAAATGTAGAGGATGCAAAAACAAAAGCAATTGTGGCAAGGTCAGTTGTGATTGGTCTGATACTCATATATGGTTTTATTTATTTATTGGTTTCAAAAGCACTCGATTCTAGACATGAGAAGGTCACAAAATGAATACTGCAGTTGAGCTCAATTGGCAAGGGATGATGATCATGGCAGTATCTTTAATTTCTGTGACAAGTTTAACGATTGTTTGTGTCGTACTTTTGTTTCGGAATAGGAATTAACATTTGGACGTAAATTCGGTTTTTACAAAACAACTTCCAAAACTATGGAAGGATTATGAAGTTCGGAAAGAACAGATGGAAATGTCCGAAGCCATTGAGTCTGCTTTCAACCAAGGAACCAATTGGGTGATCGAAGCAGGTACGGGTGTTGGAAAATCTTTGGCGTATCTCATCCCAAGTGCTTTGTTTTCCTTAGAAAATGAATGTACAGTCGTTGTATCAACCGAAACAAAATCCTTACAAGACCAATTATTATACAAAGACATTCCTCTTGTTTCTGAAGCACTTGGTGTTCCGATCAATGCAATGGTTGCTTTGGGTTCCAATAATTATTTATGCAAACGTAAATACAATCGAGTGATGGATCGTGGGGATTTTGGACCAGAAATGGAATCGTCAATTTCATACTTCGTCAATTGGGAGAAACAAACGGAAAGTGGAATTCGAGCTGAATATGATGGGTATTTATCGAATTCCTTCTGGTCATCGGTTGCAAGAGAGTCTGACAATTGTTTGGGGAGAAATTGTCCCAATTTTAGTTCCTCCTATTATTTTTTAGAAAAAGAAAAATGGAAAAAAGCAAATATCTTAATTGTAAACCACCATTTACTCGCAAGTCACTTGGCTGGAGATTTTAAATTATTACCTCCGTTTTCCCAATTGGTGATTGATGAAGCCCATGTGTTTCCTGAAATTGTAGGAAAAGCATTTGGTTCAGAAATTCGATACGAACTGATTCTAAACCTCCTCCATTATTTATATTATCCAGAAAAAAGAACAGGCCTTGTCTTAAAAATTAAATCGAATGAAAAAATCATAAAACAAGTTGAAGCAAGTATTGGTTATGCGAATGATTTTTTTCGTATGTTACTGTCTGCGATTCCCTTACAGTTTAATCAATTTGCCACTCGCCATACGGAGCGAATCAAACTTGATAATGGTGCTTTGGAAGATACATTGGCAGATCTTTCCTCAAGTTTAGAATCCCTGTTATCTAAATACAAAAAAGATAGTGATGATATGGAAGAAAAGGAACTTGCTCTAGGCCTTGAGATGGTTTCAGGAAATTTAAAAAAAGCTTCTTCCTTTCTTACAGATTTCCGTTTGAAAACAAATCCAAACTTAGTGTTTTGGATCGAACCTCCTTCACAAGTGACAAAAGATCCATTTTACTATTTGTTTTCCCAACCTAAAAATACTGATGAGATACTTGCTAATACTTTGTTTCCCAATATGGATTCCGTCGTATTAACCTCGGCAACTCTTTCTCCTACTGCTGGTAATTTTCAGTATTTTTTGAAAGAAGTGGGAACAAGTGATGTGAAAACAAAAACCCTAAGTTCTCCATTTCAATATAATACTCATTCCCTCTTATTTGTTCCCAAACAAATTGCAGATCCAGTTTCAGATCCCAAACGAAATAAAACAGATTTATCGTATTGGATCACTCGATTGCTAAAACTTTCGGAAGGAGATGCATTTGTACTATTTACTTCCAATAAACTCCTTTCGGAACTTTACGAGGAAATTCGAAACTTAGTTCCCTATCCCATTTTTGCCCAAACGGAAATGGGTCCAATCGCCGCCAAACGTGAGTTTCTTGCCAACCAGAATAGTGTTTTATTTGGGGTGTCGAGTTTTTGGCAAGGTGTGGATATCAAAGGAGATAAACTCAGGAATGTAATTGTCACAAAACTTCCTTTCCAAGTACCCACAGAACCAGTTTTACAGGCAAAAATGGAAGATATGGAAAAAAAAGGGAAAAGCCCCTTTTGGGAAATGCAAGTTCCTAAAACATGTTTATTACTCCGCCAGGGGTTTGGAAGGCTCATCCGTTCCCAATCCGACACGGGAATGGTGAGTATCCTCGATCCAAGGATTCATACAAAATCATATGGAAAAAACGTCTTGCAAAGTTTACCGAAAGGAGTTCCTCTCATAACGGAATTTAACGAATTGGAAAGAAAATTCCATTTATTGCCGAAGTGATTTGTATGAAACGAATTGTAACAATCTTCATTTCTCTTGTGATCTTCTCTCTCACTCTTCTTTCGAAACCAATTGTGGATAAAGATATTTATGCCTCAGTTGTCAATTGGACTGACCAGATCATTGTTTCAAATGTCAAAGAAACCATACCCAAAATTGTTTTTGATGAGGATGATCCAGAATTTTCTGGCAAAAATACTGCAACAAGCCAGGGCAAAGCACATTCCATGGCTCGTAAAAAAGCCAAAGAAAAACTAAAAGTGAGACTGAGCCAACGTTTAGAATCTATTTTGTTTAACGCTGACTATACAATTTTTGAATATACCCAAGTGAACCAACAAGCTAGGTTACGTCTCAATTCTTACATTGGTGCAGAAAAAGAAGAATATGATTTCCAATTTGTCAAAAATGTTTTGGAAGCAAAAGCAAGCCTCCCGATCAAAGGGAAAGATGGGATCCTCGCCCACATTCCAATCGAATATGGAACTGAAAAAGTCCCTGAATTTAGTGAAGAGATGATCCCTGTGGAGTTTTCTGGGCTTGTTGTGGATGCTAGGCATTTAGCAGTCAAACGAGCGTTATTTCCAAAAATCCAAACGGATCGTGGGTTAGATGTGTATTCACCCTTGTATGTAAAAGATGCATACGCAATTGAAACTGGCTATATAGTATATAGAGAAGACCAAAATGGAAAAGCGTATGAGATGAAGGTGGGAAAAAATCCGTATTTTGTACTCGCTCTTTCCACAGCTGGGAAAAACCAAACTGATTTGATCATCCCCACTGACGAGGCGGCAAAACTGCTGAGCCACCCCGAAACTCGAAAGAATATTACACGTTGCAGAGTTTTGATTTTAGTTTCTCAGTGAGAGACAAAAACATTTTTTCTGCTTTTCCATATTCACCGTTAAACAAATAAGCAAAACCCATATCCTCTAAGTCTTTATGAGCTAGAGAACCTGATTTTTTTTCTAATTCAGTGATGTTTCGATAAACTGAATCATACATCTTTCTTTTTTCTTCAAAACTAGGTAGGTTTAGTTTGTTAGGAATGTTTTCAAAGATGAGATTGGCTTCTTTGTGTCTGTCCAAAAAGAGTAATGCCATTCCAACTAGTTTATGAATATCTGAATCATTTAAGAGTTTCATGTTGTCACGAAACACTTTGATCACTTCGTCATATCGTTTTAAGTAATAACTACAAATTAATTCTTCTTTGATAAAGGATAAATCGTTCCATTGTTTTTTATAACGAACGATTATGCTTTTTGCATCTTCATACGCTTCTGCTCGGAAGTAAATTTTAATCGCAGTTTGAATGATAGAAAAACAAAGAGGATTGGTTTGTGTTTGGAAGTATAAATTTAAGTTTTTACAAGCTTCCCCATTTTTCCCCAATTCAAAATTTTGAATGGCATCTACGAGAGGTGCTAAATTGGAAATCCCTTTGGGTGCCTGAACCATTGCTCGTCCAGTGAGCTCGTAAAGTGCTAAATAACTTAGATGTTGCACATAAAAATTGTCAGGATGGCGTTTTGCAAGCACCACAACATCTTCGTTGGAACCTACCTCATATAAATCCCAAGCTTCTTTTTCGACTGATGTAGTTAAAACTTGGGTTGCTTGTTGTGCCATAAGGTACCTCTCTTTCTATAAAAGGATCGGTCTTATGGCATTTTTTCCGTTAAAAAAAATTATGGTGTTAATCGGTAAATCATTCTAGGGAAAGGAATACACTCTCGGATATGTGGTAATCCACAAACCCAAGCAATCACCCGTTCTAGACCCATCCCAAAACCTGCGTGTGGTACCGATCCATACTTCCTTAGGTCCAAATACCAGGAATAATCTTCCGGTGGTAGGCCTTCTTCTTTGAGCCGTTCCACAATTTTATCGTAGGACTCTTCCCTTTCTGACCCCCCTATGATTTCACCAATTCCGTCTGGTGCAATTAAGTCAGCAGAGAGAACTGTCCTTGGGTCACTAGGGTTTTGTTTCATATAAAAAGCTTTGATGGCTCTTGGGAAATTTTGGATGAAGATGGCTGTACCAAAATGAGTGGTTAAGATTTGTTCCCTTTCGGCATTGATGTCTTCCCCCCATTCGATATTTTCTCCTGCCTCTTTTAGGATTTGGATGGCATCTCCATATTCCACTCGGGGGAAAGGTTTATCTAGGGTTTGGAGGAGAGGCAGAGGGTCTCGTTCGAGAGTCTTTAAATCTTCTTTTGTGCGTTCAATGGTGGTTTTTAATACTGATTTTACAAATCGCTCTTGTAAGTCCAGGTTCCCTTGATGCCCAAGGAAGGCAGTTTCTGCTTCCAACATCCAAAATTCGGTTAAGTGGCGTTTGGTTTTACTTTTTTCAGCACGGAATGTGGGACCAAAACAATACACTTTCGAGTGAGCAAACGCTGCGGTTTCCAAATACAATTGGCCTGTTTGTGCTAAATACGCTTGGCCTAAATCGAAATATTCGGTGGAAAATAAGGTTCCTGCAGATTCACCGATGGATCCAGTCAAAATGGGTGTGTCAATGAGCGTATAGCCATCGTTACGGAAAAATTCGCGGATCGCAAATGACAATTCAGACCTGACCCTTTGGATAGCAAGTTGCCGTTTGGATCGTAACCACAAATGCCTATGGTTATGTAAAAAATCGGGTCCATGATCTTTCGGAGTGATAGGATAATCGGAAGATGCACCTACAACAGTAAAAGAGGAAAGAGTGAGCTCTCGACCACCAGGTGCTTTTTCATTCTCCTGCCAGTTCCCATGGACGATAAGCGAAGTTTCTTGGGGTAAACTTTTGATTTGTTTGAAGAGATCCTCCCCCAGGGATTCCTTTTCACAGACCACTTGTAGGATTTTTCCATTGGTCCTGAGTTGTAAAAATTGTACGTGGTTATTGCCTCGAAGGCCTTGTACCCAACCTTGTAAAGGAAGGGATTCGTCAGACATGGTAGGATGGGATGAATTTGGATCTAAACTTGGAATCATGGATGGTTTTTTCTGTTTGCCAGTTCAATTTTCTCTGAAATTTTGAACTTACAGAATGAAATCTAGCATCCTATTAGACGGTAAAGCGATTTCCGAAAAAATCCGAAATCGAATCCAAGAAACATTAGCAAAAGCGAAAGCAGAAGGTAAGGGAATTCCTACCCTTGCCACCATCCTTGTTGGGAATAACCCTGCATCCGAAACCTATGTCAATATGAAGGTGAAAGCCTGTGAAAAAGTAGGAATGAATTCGCGTTACATTCGTTTGAAAGAAGAAACTACCACCGAAGAGCTCTTAGACGAAATTCGTAAATTAAATTCTGATCCATCGATCAATGGGATTTTATTACAACACCCAGTTCCCCATCAAATTGATGAACGTAAGGCTTTTGATGCAATTGCATTAGAAAAAGATGTAGATGGTGTGACAACGGTTTCCTTTGGAAATTTATCTATGAATAGTGAGGCTTACTATCCGTGCACTCCGTACGGTATGGTTCTACTTTTGCAAGAATATGGAATTGATGTTACAGGGAAACATGCAGTGGTTGTAGGAAGATCACCAATTTTAGGGAAACCTATGGCGATTATGTTAACCAATTTGAATGCTACTGTCACCCTTTGCCATTCCAAAACGAAAGATCTTCCTGAACTAGTCAAACAAGCTGATATCATTGTAGGTGCTGTAGGAAAACCAGAATTCATTAAAGCGGATTGGATAAAAGATGGTGCAGTGATTTTGGATGCTGGCTATAACGTTGGTAATGTGGGGGATATCGAAGTTTCAAAAGCAAAAGATAAATCTTCCTACTACACTCCAGTTCCTGGTGGTGTGGGCCCAATGACAATTTCCGTTCTTCTTTTACAAACCATGTATAGTTTTTTAGGTCAATTTTCTCCTAAGTTGGATTCTCATGCCACAAACCGTTAGTTTTGACGAATGTTTTCAAACAATTCCAAAACTAGATCCACCAAGTGATTTGGATAGTTTTTGGAAATCAGGGATTGGGGAACTTAAAAAAGTTCCGATCAAAGCTACATATAAAACAGTCTTAAAAGGTTCTTTCATTTGGGAATCTTTGAATGATATTAGTTTCCAAAGCATCGACAATCATGTGTTACATGGAAAATTAGCAATTCCAAGAAAACGTGGAGATCGTCCTGTAGTTGTTTATTTTCACGATTACCTTGCAATTCCTGAGGAAATCCAAAAAGGATATTCTGATTTGGGTGTCGCCCAACTTCATATCACATTACGTGGACATGGCGAAGAAATGATCCAGATTCCAGTGGATCCGGCAACTGGTAAATCCCCGATTGGTTGGACTCCCAATTATTTTGCCCATGGCCTTGACCAAAAAGAAGAGTTTTATATGAGAAAACTCTATTTAGATGTGATACGTACGATAGAATTTCTAAGACTTTCTGATGGAATCGATGGTGATCAAATCATTCTCCATGGTAAATCACTGGGATCCGCCTTGGCTGTGTTTGGTGCGGCTTATTCGGATCGAATCAAAGGACTCATTTTAGAAACACCTTCATTTTGTTATATTGATAAGGAACAAATGTCCTTAAAAGGAAATCCTTGGGTGCGAGAACTCACTCCATTTTTTGAGAAACGAGCCACGAAAAAAATCGATTACAAAAAAGAATTATCTTATTTTGATGCGATGAATTTTGCAAAAAAAATAAAAATTCCTGCTCTATTTTCTTGTGGAATGGAAGACCAAATCTCCCATCCAAAATCAACATTTGCACTTTTTAATCATATGAACTGTGATAAACGAATGCAGTTATATCCAACAGAAGGAAACGAAGCTGGAAAAGAAAAACAACCACAAGCGAATTTAGAATTCGTAAAAGAAATTTTTGCCTTATGAGTTTGATTCCTTTTGTCTTTTTAAATACAAAATCTGGAAAAAAAGAACCTTTTGTACCCAAGGATCCTAACTCTGTTTCCATCTATTCTTGTGGTCCAACTGTTTATAATTTTGCACATATTGGGAATATAAGATCATTTTTATTCGTAGATATTTTGCGTCGTTCCCTTCTGTTAGGTGGCTATAAGTTAAATCAGTCAATGAATATCACTGACATTGATGATAAAATCATTAATGAATCTATAAAACGTAACATCAGTGTGGAAGAGTTTACAAAACCTTGGACAGAAGCGTTTTTTAAGGATTTATCAACATTACAAGTTCAAACTCTGGAACATTATCCCAAAGCGACTGAATCGATTGAAGATATGGTGTCTCTTGTCGAAACTTTACAATCGAATGGATTAGTTTATGAACGAGAAGGGAATGTCTATTTTTCCATTCAGAAGTTCAATCGATATGGTGAGTTGTCAAAAATCGATGTATCTGGAATGAAATCTGGTGTTCGTTATGATGCGGATGAATACGAGAAAGACGATGTTAGAGATTTCGTATTGTGGAAAAACCAGAAAACAAAAGACGAAAAATGTTGGCATACTCGTTTAGGTACGGGCAGGCCTGGTTGGCACCTAGAATGTTCTGCCATGATTCGCAAAATTTATGGTTCCGGGATAGACATTCATACTGGTGGAATTGATTTACTCTTCCCTCACCATGAAAATGAATTCGCACAAACTACAGGGGCCTATCCAAATGAAGAGTTTGTAGGAACATGGCTTCACTGCGAACACTTATTAGTTGATGGAGAGAAGATGTCAAAAAGTAAGGGAAATTTTTATACCTTACGAGATATTCTAGAAAAAGGATACGAACCAAGAGTCATTCGTTTTCATTTAATATCAGCTCATTATAGAAGTAAGTTGAATTTTTCTTTGGCGAAATTGGAAGAATCCAAAGTTTCTTTAGACAGAATACAAAATACAATATTTCGATTATTGGATACTGGCAACTTATGGAATTTAATTCCAAAAGCTGGAGAAAATTTGATTTTTTCCCTTCCTGAAATCGCAAAACTCAATGATGACTTTTTAAATGCTTTAGCAGATGATCTCAATATCCCTAAGGCGCTTGCGATTCTTCATGAACTCGTGCGAATTGTAAACCAAACTCTAGATCAAACTAAAAAAGAAAGTACGGATCTTTTTACTAAAGAGACCCTTCGTTTGTTTTTGAAAATGAATGATCTATTCGCGGTATTCTCATTTGAAAAACCAAAGGCAGATTTAGATGGAATTTCTGAAGACTGGATTTTGGAACAAATTGAAAATCGAAAATTGGCAAAACAGAATAAAGATTTTGTTACTGCTGACAATATACGAAAAGAGTTGGAAAACAAAGGCATCCTTCTCGCTGACACAAAAGAAGGAATCACAACATGGAAAAAAGCCCCGTAGAAATACTTTTTGGGAAACGGAATTTTTTTGAATTTTTAGAATCACTGGAACAAATGGCTCCCGAACGAGGCATAAAAACCATTCGTGAAGTCATTGTCAAAGATGGAATTGGAAATGAAGAAAAACATAGGATTAAGTCTTATTTACCAAATTCTGTAAAGTTCACAACAGTCTCTAGCAGGGAACTGGATCGAATTGCCCAAGATAAAAATCACCAAGGTTATGTGATCATCCGTACAAAACAAAAATCGTTTGCTTCACTTGGTTTTGAACAATTTAAACAAAACATTCACCCAAACGAAGGACCAATTTTGATTTTGGATCGAATCCAAGACCCCGGTAATTTAGGGAACTTACTACGTACGGCAGAATGTATGGGCGTAAAACATGTGTTAATGTCTGATAGAGATACTTCCCCTATTACTCCTGTAGTTGAAAAAGTATCTGCAGGTGCCATTCATCATATTCAAATTTATAGAGTGGCGAATTTAAAACACGGAATAGAATTCCTCAAAAAAAATGAATATTGGATTCTTGCCACTGATGAAGAAGGTGAAGAAGAGATTTGGGAAAATTTACCTGATGTTTCCCAAATGGCAGTGATCATGGGGAATGAAGGAGAGGGAGTTAAAAGAATTTTACTTGAAGATGCAGATTATGTAGCTAGGATTCCATTATATGGCGCAGTTACTTCGCTCAATGTGGTAGTTGCTTGTGGAATTACCTTGGATAGACTACACAATGTCTCGCAATAAGCGAATCATTGGCATTTTTTTATTTTTCATATTCTCGATCATGACATTTCAATCTTGTTTGTACGATTTTTATAGGAAAGAATTTGTTTCCGAAAAAGACAAAAACGAAGAAGCGTTGTTACTTGCTTTTCTTGGACTTTTACCCAATCCCAATCAGAAATTATTTGGTTTTATTCCAGGAAATTCCAGAAATTTAGCAAATTCCCAATTTGTATCCATTGACTGGTTTCCAAAGGCGAATGCCAAAAAAATTATATTTGTCCATGGTTGGAATCCAGCAGAAAGAGATTCTGATCCGATTACAAACGATGAAAAAAAAATTCAAAATATAAAGAATACATTTTCTAATGGACTCATTCATTACCAAGAAGGAAGGGATTCTGCAAAATCAGAATTTGATTTGTATGTATATACCTATAGAACTTCTAACAGTATTTTAGTAAATGGCAGACAGTTTTATGCAACTTTGCGTGCAAGTTTTGTTGATACAGATTCTGTTTATATCGTTGCACATTCCATGGGTGGACTTGTGACTCGTGTTGCCCTTGCAAAGGAAACAGGAGATTTACCATTTGTACGTTTGGTCGTAACCCTTGCCAGCCCGCAATACGGTTCACCATTTGCGACTAATAATTTTTTGGGTTCAAATCCCTTTGTCAATGAACTTGGAAATTATTTAGTTAATACACAAGGAGGTCAGGAACTTGCGTATACCAATCAGGGCAATTTACAACCAGTTTTGAATGGAGCCACAAATCTCGTGTTAGATGCTTTAAATGATTCGTACCTTAAATCAGGTTTTAATAGTAAGTTCATTAGTTTTGCAGGGGTCTTAAGTAGCTGTAGTGTTGGCGAAACGTTTTACTATAACACAGGATGTACCCTACTATCCAATGCTGGATTTACTCAATCAGACGGTATCGTTCCTGTCAATAGCGCAAGGATTGGTAACCTCAGTAGCAAACAAATCAATGTTAGTGATTGTGATCATTCTATGATGGCATTCCAGACAATCAATGTTGATGACACAAAAAGCCGAAATTTATTTTCTCAAGTGATCACGGAAATTCGAAATCACCCTTAAAAAAGAATTTAAGGTCTGGATTTAGACTGAATTTTTTGAACGGAAAAAATGAGTCCAAGTAATCCAATCAGAAAAAACAAGATTCCAAATTTGATTTCTCCTTCTTTCCAAAAAAGACACTGAATCGTATAGAGTCCACCAAATACAAAACACAATCCAAATACTGTTCCAATAAGAGACATGATAATATGGTTATGATAAAAACTTTGTTTGTATTCTGGATTTTCACTGAAAAATCCCCTCCAAAAAAAATGTGGAGGTTTTGTTGTTTCGTAAAATGAATACAAGATTTCCTTTTTTGTATTGGGTAATACATAAGTGGAAAGAAGTAAGATCATCGCGGAACTTATGGAAGTGTATAGGATAGAATAAGGGAATGGAAATTGTAGTAAATGTGAATAAACAATATATAAAATGGGAGAAAGTATCAGTGCTAAAATTTCAGTCCAAGCTGAAATTCGCCAAAAATACCATCTAACAATCAATACAAATCCAATACCTGAAGAAGCTTCAAGTAAAAATACCCAAGCACCTTTAATGGTTTCCATTCCATATACCGCGAGAAAAAACGAAAATACTGCCGTTAGGAGTTGTATGAGATAAGAAATTTTTACAAAATAAGAATCGGACTTTTTTCCATTCGTAAATGGTTTCCACAAATCATTCACTAAATAAGAAGCACCCCAATTCAAATGAGTTGCTAAAGTGGATAAATAAGCAGCCAAAAAGGCACTTAGCATTAATCCTTTCATTCCATTTGGCATTCCTTCTTGTAAAACCATGAGGAAACCTTTACCACTTTCTATCTCTGATAAATTTGGGTATAAGACAATGGAAACAAGTGCTACTAAAATCCATGGCCAAGGTCTAACAAAATAATGAGCAATCACAAACCATAAACTACCCTTTAGCGCTGCTGATTCATTTTTGGTAGCAAGGATTCTTTGTGCAATGTAACCTCCACCTCCCGGTTCAGATCCAGGATACCAGCTTGACCACCAAAGTACTGTTAGTAGGATCAAAAAATGATCCCAAGGGAGTGATCCATGATCCCCGTTGGGGAAAAATAGGATTTTGTCCTTCGGTAATTGTGATTTTAAATTTTCCAAACCACCTATCGAAGGAAGTTGGAGTGCAAAATAGGCAAACAGGATACATCCAATCCACGCTAGAAAAAATTGAAAAACATCAATATAGGAAATTCCGCGTAATCCAGCAATGGCGGTATAAATGACACCGAATAACAATAAAAATACTAATACAAGTGACGAATTGATACTTGGAAAAAAAACAGGTATGATTTTTAACATGGCTAGGTTTACCCAACCAAGGATCACTAAATTTAGAAGTAAACCAATGACAAATGCTTTAAATCCTCTTAAAAATTCAGCTTCCTTACCACTATAACGAATTTGAATGAGTTCTAAGTCAGTGCTTGCTCCTGAACGTTTCCAAAGTTTGGAAAAGAAAAATACAGTAACAAACCCACCAACAGCCATATACCACCAAATCCAATTTCCTGATATTCCTTGGGTTCGAATAATCTCTGTTACGGCAAGAGGTGTGTCAGCCGCAAAGGTTGTTGCAACCATGGCAGTTCCCGCAACAAACCAATTTAAACTTCCTTCGGCTTGGAAATATTCTTTTGTGGAATTGTTTTTAGCTCGGAAACGATACAGAATGAAAAATATAATGAAAAAAGGAAAAAGGAAAAAGAGATAATCTAAGATATGAAATGAATTCATAATCTTACTTTGATACCCATTTCTTTCATTGTTTGTTTTGTTTCTTGGATGGAAAATTCTCCAAAATGAAAGATAGAAGCAGCAAGTACAGCATCAGCACCTCCACGTAAAATCACTTCCGCCATGTGCTCTGGATTACCAGCTCCACCTGAAGCAATAATCGGAATGGATAGATTATTTGTGAAAGTTTTCATCAAAGTAATATCAAACCCATCTTTTGTGCCATCTTTGTCCATGGATGTGAGTAAAATTTCACCTGCACCCATTTCAGATGCTTCACGTCCCCAATCTAATGCTTCACGACCGGTTTCAGCTCTACCACCATTCAGATACACTTCATATCGTTTTCTTTCTGGATGGAATTTCACATCAATTGCACAAACGATACATTGTGAACCATAAATCTCACTTGCATCTTTTAAAAGTTTTGGGTTTTGAAAGGCACTTGTATTGATTGATACTTTGTCTGCACCTTTATTGAGGACAGCTTTTACATCATCTATGGTACGAATTCCTCCACCAACTGTGAAAGGGATAAATAATTTGTTAGCTACCTCTTCTACTAAATGCAAAAGAATGTCTCGTTTGTCAGAGGAAGCAGTGATGTCTAAAAAACACAATTCATCTGCTTTGTTTTCTTCATATGCAATCGCACATGAAACAGGATCTCCCGCATCGATCAAGTTGACGAACTGGACCCCTTTTACCACTCTTCCTCCCTTGATGTCCAAACAAGGAATCACTCTTTTGGTTAATTCATCCATTTTATTTGATCTCTTTCGGCAATGTTATCTTACAAAGATCCAATTTGGAGAGTGAATTTGCATAACTAAGTAGTTTAACTTCATCAAAATGCGAAGATGTTAATTGGATTCCAATTGGAAGTCCATTTTGATCAACACCGGCAGGGCAACTGATCGCTGGAACGCCTGCTAAATTAACAGAAGTTGTCAGAATGTCAGCTTGGTACATTTGAATGGGATCTTTTGTTTTTTCTCCCACTTTGAATGCTGTTGTTGGAGATGTAGGTTGTAAAATGATATCTACTGATTTAAAAAAATCTGCATATTGTTTTCGGATGAGAACTCTAGCTTTTTGAGCCTTACCATAATAAGCGTCATAGTAACCTGAACTCAATGAGAAAGTTCCTAGTAATATCCTTCTTTTGACTTCTTTTCCAAATCCAGCACTTCTTGATTCTGAATATAAATCCTCTAATTTTCCAGTGGTTTCCTTTCGTAATCCGTATCGTATTCCATCAAAACGACTTAAATTAGAAGAACATTCTGCAGTTGCGATTAAGTAATATACTGGAATTGCATATTTCAAAAGGGAAAAATCTAATGCGACTAACTCTGCACCTTTTTCTTGCAATGATTTCAAAATTTCTAAATACCTTGCATTCACATCAGGTGAAAAATTAAAATCTTCAGTTTTCATGATCCCAATTTTTTTACCTTTCCAATCAATTGTATTCACGGATTTGGAATCAAAATGATCTACTTTAGCGGTTGTTTGGTCTTTTGTATCAAGTCCTGATAAAATTTCTAATAGGTCACTAATCCCTTCCATGTCATTGGAAAAAGGTCCAATTTGGTCTAAACTGGATGCATAAGCAACAAGTCCATAACGCGATACTCTTCCATAAGTAGGTTTTAAGCCCCAAATTCCACAAAGTGCAGCTGGTTGCCGAATCGATCCACCTGTGTCTGAACCGAGTGAAATTGGTAACATGGAAGCTGCTACTGCTGCCGCCGAACCACCACTTGATCCACCAGGAATCCGATCTGTATCAAATGGGTTTTTAGATGTTTGGAATGCACTGTTTTCTGTAGAAGAACCCATTGCAAATTCGTCCATATTCAGTCTCGGGAAAAAAACAAAACCTTTCTCTTTTAATTTTGTGATGACTGTTGCATCATACGGAGATTCAAAATTTTCCAAAATCTTAGAAGAACATGAAGTGATTTCCCCTCTGATACAGATATTGTCTTTGATTCCGATTGGGATTCCATCGAATTCAGAGAAAGGTTTACCGACTTTTCTTCTTTCATCACTTGCTTTCGCTTCGGTAAGTATCTTGTCAGCATTTAGATTCAAAAATGCTTTCACTTTTGAATCACTAGCTTTAATTCGCTCTAAATATGCGGAGACTAACTCTTGTGAGGTTAAACTCCCATCATTCAGCTTTTTTTTGATCTCGGAATAAGTTAGAAATATAATATCTTTCATGTTTCAATCACCTTTGGAACAACGACATACCCATTTTCGTATGAAGGAGCAATTTTTGATAAATCATCTCGTTTTAGCGAGTTTTCACTTAAATCTTTTCTCAGTTCATAGAAAATTTGTTCATAAATCTCATCATCACCAACTTTCGATGTATCAAGATTTTTGATTTCATCTACATACTGTACAATTCTCGAGAAATCACTGAGCATACCTGCAATTTCACTGTCTTCAATGTTGAGTTTTGCTAAGTTAGCAATGTTCTTTAATTCTTTTTCATCCATAAGGTTTCCTCAGTATGCATTCCTATCTATAATCGCTTTTAAAGGTGTGAGTAAAATGATTTTTATATCCAAAAGTAAAGACCAGTTTTCGATGTAAAAAATATCTGCTTCGATTCTTTTTTCAATAGAGGTGTCTCCTCTATATCCTTGTACTTGTGCCCAACCCGTGATCCCAGCTTTTGCCGCATGACGACGCATATATTGGTGGTGTTCGTTTCTGAACTTTTCCACATAAAACGGTCTTTCTGGTCTAGGTCCAACAACTGACATATCACCAAGTAATACATTGAAAAATTGTGGTGTTTCATCCAAAGATAATTTACGTAGGATAGATCCAACTGGTGTTACCCTTGGATCATCTTTAACAGTCCATAATGTATCAGATTTTTCTTTGGCTTGGACAACCATGGAACGAAATTTGATCATTCCAAAAACTTTGTTGTCAAGACCAACTCTTTCTTGCTTATAAAAGATAGGACCTTTGCTTGTCAATTTCACAAGTAATGCAATTAAGAGATAGAATGGACTAAACAAAAGGATAAAAAATAGCGAAAACAGGATATCAAAGCTTCTCTTTAAAACCAAATTATATCCTAATCGTAGTGGAATGTTACGAATGGAAATAATGGGAATCCCATCTAACACTTCCACTCTACCTTTGGCAGTGACAATCTCTTCGTAACTGGGAATTACCTTTAAATCGATACCATGAAAATCAGCAATATCGATCACTTCCTTTAAGGAATCCCCTTCTTCGTGTGAAAGTGCATAAACAATTAAATCAATTTGGTTTTGCTCTACAAAATTTTCTAACTTGGTTGTCGATGTGACAGTTTGAATTTGTTTTGGGGAAAGATTTTTTTTACCAGCCACAAACCCTTTGACAGTATATCCATAAATAGAATGTTTTTGTAATGTTTTAGAAAAGTTAATGGCTGATTTACCAGTTCCAATGATGAGAACTGACTTTAAATTATAACCCTTGCTCCTTAGATACTGCATGAGTGATCTGAGAACAAAATGAGAAAAGGAAGTGAGGATTACCGTACAAATTGCAAAGTAACCGATCACCAATCGAGAAAAACTTTCTCCACGAAAGAAAAAGAGAAGAGATAATACAACTAGAAGATTGAGGATCACTCCTGAGATGATGGCAAAAAGTTCATCTGAAAAAGATAAACCTCTTCTTGGGTGGTATAAATCGATGGATAAAAAGGAAACGACTTGGGAAAATCCAAGCACTATTCCCAGGATCAAATAATTGACAGGATCAATTGTTTGGATTTGAAAACTAGAATCTGGAGATAAATAATACCTAACTACATAAGCTGTTAAAAAACTAGCTAAGCCTATAAAAAAATCAGTAACTAAAAATAGTAATTTGAATGATTGGCTTCTTTCTTTTAGCATTTGGTTACCATCTTTAATCTGTTAAATCTGTCGAAGTCCCATCTAATGGACGTTTTCTGAATCGATACAATCTTACCCTTGTTGCTTGGGCAGATGCTGAATCTCCAAAACTGAAATTTGTTAAATTTACAGATAAATATACGGATTGATCGTAAAAAGTTAATTGGTTGTTGAGAGCAAGACCTCCCGGTAAAGCACGAAGGTTCATACTATATCCCAATCGATACTCCCAATTATGAAGGTCCATCTTAAACGTCATCATAAACCTGTTGATATTAAAAACAGTTTTTTGTCTCTCCGTTTGTCCTTTAGCTCCGGTTCCTGATGCCAAATCTTCCCAGATAGTCGTTTGGTCATAATTGGTTCCAGTTTGTGCAGTATACAGTTCAGGACTTGTATTTAATGCATAAAACTGACCTTGTGCAAGTGCAGTTAGGCGCCAAGGTTCAGTTACTCTGGAATCTAATTCCAATTCGAGTCCTGTGTAACGAGTTACTTTCACATCTGTTTTGAAAAAGAATCGGTAACTATCTAAAAAACTATCTTTGTAAACATGGTACCAAGTTGAACCAATTTCCAAACTGCGGAATGCTCGAATGATGGGCCAAGAAAATCCTCCCATTTTATACGATACAGTTAGGTTGTTAGATAGAGATCGATTTTGTGGAGTATGATGAACATAATCATTATTGATAAAAATACCGGAATAAAAGTTTCGTTTTCGCTCTAACAAACTTGGTCTTCTCGTTGTGAACCCATCCACAAAATCAAAAAAACCACCAATCCTAACAACTGTATAGTACCAACGTTGCATATTGGTAAGACCAGGGTTATAAGAAGATGAAAACTGACGTAAGTCCCTGATGGTCCGAACTGAAATATCCCAATCATTTAAGGCATAACTTTCTAATGAAAATTCAGCCTCGTGTTGGCGTAAATTACCCAAAATTGGATCTTTTGCTTCTGCTTTATCTGCATCTAATCTGCGATAAGTGGTTGAAAGGAAAATTTCTGGAATTCCCATACGAACTGTATGAGATTGTCTTACATATTGATACGATTGTTGTTTGAGTAAAGTTGCGTATGCTTTGTTTACATCGCGGTCTGGTCCGTTTAACTCACTTCCTGTTCCAGGGAATTCAACAGATTGTTTTGTGGCTCCCATATAAACGGATGGAGTAAACGACATGTATGCTCCCATCGCAATTGGGGAACGAAACCCTGTTTCTCCTACCACATTCGTTTGTGACCTTAATACATAATCTTGGTATTGGCTTCTTGGATCCACTACACCTGTGGTTGGATTTAACTTTTGTTGTGGTGGCCCGTAAATTCGATTGATGTTTGTTTGGAACAACAAATCCCAATAAACAGGGCTAGCAGTTCCTGGGATTAATCCAATATTACTGGAATTCCGAATGGTGACAGCTGGTAATGTATCTTGTGCTGCAAAGAATTGATTTGCTTGGATTTGGTAAATGAGGGTTCGACTCATGGAAATACCAACACTCAAATCCCCTCTATTTTCTGTATAATTGAAGTTCCAGTTTAGAAGGTTTCTGATAAGTCCAAAACGTACATCACGGTATGTATACAATGATTGTAAAGAATTAGAAGGTTGGTATCGATTTCCAAATTCATAATCAAACAATCTGTTACTATAATTTTCGTATTGTAATTGAAAGTTTCTAGTGTAATCTTTTGAAAAATCATTAAATTTAGCATTTAACCGTAAATCAGCTTTCCACCAAGGGTCATAGTTAACACCCGTATTACGATAAGGAAGACTTGTATTCGGAAATAATTCTCCCCGATCTACGTTATTGGTTACTGCAACTGATCCAATTCCACCATTTTTGAAACGATCTTCATAAACAGGAGTGATAGCTGTGTTTTTATAATTAGCATAACCTAAGTTGATATTATAATTGAGAATGGGTGAAACTTTCCACATCTCTAACTGAGCAGCTTGGCCCGTTTTTTCATACATATCAAAACGAAATTTATATCCGTTTGCTAAGAATAAACTATTTGGATAAGAATCTGACCATTGGTAAGAGTTTTGCCAAAACCAACCTTGTGTGTTATTTTTACCAAACTGTGTGGTAACACCATTACCAGATTCTGAATTGTACAAAAACGGTAACATAAAAAGAGTTGTGCCACCAACTTTATAAGAAACCCACTGCGCTACTACCGTTCGATCATCATGGATGACAATGCGTTTGGCTTGGAAAGATTCGTGTGGGAGTTCCGCATTACATGCAGTAAAGTAACCCATTTCTAATAGGTATCGTTTTTCATCCAATCGTTTGATCTTTTGACCAATGAAGTGGGAAGGAAACATACTTAACTTAGAATTGTATACAACACCTTGGTTTAATTTTAGATCATAGATCATACGATCTCCAATCACCTTGGCATTTCCGTCTTTGTATTCCACTCCCCCTTCTGCATAAATTTCTTGTCGATTTGCGTCGATGGAAACAGAATCAGCAATCAATTCCCCTGCTTTGATTTTAACACGCACCTTCCCTCTTAAAACAAGGACTCCACCTTTTGTTTTGTCGATGTTCATGAGTTGACCCTCAGCAGCATTCTGGATTTGAATGGGTGGGCCTTTTTTGGGTTGTGAGGCAAGTAAAGATTCGGGTGTGAGTGGAACCTCTTCAGGAGGCACAAGTGCTTCCCGTAATCGTTCCCGTTTGGTATAAATTGTTCCTGTAGGATTCAAACCTAAATTTCTTAAGTTATCGTCAACTTCTCGGTCCGTCATGCCATCAACAGATTTGCGAACAATGCCTCTTTGGATTTGAGTTGTTGTCTGTTTTCTTTCTTCTTCTTGTTGGTTTTTCGTTGGTAAGGATTGGTCAGGGAATAGCAGTTTTAAGCCATTAGTATCCTGTGCCAGAATTTCCATTCCGATAAGAAAACAACAAAATAGTATGAGAAAATGAATGGATTTTTGCACAGCGGGCTTTGGAAGTATAGAACGAGAGTTTTACCCCTATCGAAAAAATCAATGGAAAACCAGGTAGAAATTCGAGTCTGAATCTTGTAAATTCTATGAAAAAGAGGTTGCGTAAGTTTCCGAGGAATGGACATAATCAAAAGGCTCGAGACTTGGGCATAGGTGAGTTTTGAATGGCTAAAACCTACTCTGGAGAACGCATTCCAGGTACCTTACGGTACAACCTCAAAATAAGAGACGGACAAGAAGAACACATTGTCCAAGTTCCAGAACCTTCGATCCAAATCCTAACCGATGGTTTTGGTCCAGAGGAAAGTGCCAACCGATTAGCCCTCGCTTTGCTCCTTGACTTTACGAAAAACCCTCAACTTTCCTTTGCCTATTACAAAGATTTTAATTTTTTCTTAGCGGGTCTTTTGTCAGAAGACAATTGGTTATTACATTCCAATCGTATCGAATTATTTTTTAAATTATTAGAAACACCCCATTTGGACAAAAAACCTATCCTATCAGGGAATCCTTCTTAGTCATTTTTTAGTTCAAACAGGTTTTACAATGGGTAAGGTAAACACCCAAGAAGAGTACTCTTCATCACGTGTTAGGTTACCTTTGTGTTCGGCAATAATGCTACGTGTGACATCTAAAGAATTCATTTGAGATATTCCCATCATCAAATCTTCCGCACCATTGTCTTTGATTTGAATTTTGACAAATTCTTTTCCTTCCTCACCGATCACTGACAGCGAAACAGAAATTTTCCTGCCTATGGAATCTTCTCTAGTATTCACTCGTAACCTTGCGTCTTGGATTAAGTTGAGAAGGACTTGTTTGATTTTTTGAGGTTGGCAATACACATGAGGGACGTCTCCCATTTCCAACTCACATTGGATTCCTTCTTTTAAAAAGTATTGGTGGAGGAAGGAACGTGTATCATTTAAAATGCTAACTAAATTGGAATACGTCCATTGGGAGCTAGTTGATTGTGAATACGAAACTAAGTTTTTCACAATCTTAGCGATTCGTTCTGATTCTTCTGTAATTTTTTCAGCTTTTTCCTTTAAGCTTGGATTAGATGTTTTTTTTGCCTCTAAAAGGATAAGGTCCGCTAAATTGAGTATGGATGTAAGAGGATTATTAATTTCGTGCGAAATGCCGGAAGCAACAAGTGCGATGGTTTCCCATTTTTGGTTTTCAGCCAATCGACTTTCCACAATTCGGATGTGCTTTTGTACTTGTGATTTATAAATTGCCATTTCCACAGAAATATATAAATCCCGACTATTAAATGGTTTGATCAAATAACCAAATGGTTCAGTGGTTTTAGCACGATTGATTGTGGCTTCATCAGAATAAGCAGTGAGGTAAATGACTGGAATTTCCTTACTTCTTTTGATTTTACCGGCAATTTCAATTCCATCCATCGGGCCATTCAACATAATGTCCATGAGAACTAGGTCAAAGTGTTCGGATTCAATTTGTTCAATCGCATCATTTGCTTCCGATACATAAGTAGCATTGTAACCGTATTGTTTTAAGGTTGAACAAATATTGATCGCAATGATCCTTTCGTCTTCGACAACTAGGATTTTTTTTACATCAGTTTCTTTTTGATTTTCCACAATAGATGTCATTGTTTTATACAACCAGTCTCCACTATCAAATAGAATAATTTCCGTTTGTCAACAGAATCCAGACAACAAATCTCTGTATTGTGGACCAGGAACTGAATGATGCCCAAAGACAAGTGGTTTTGGCCAAGAAAGGCCCGATTTTAGTGGTTGCTGGGGCAGGGACCGGAAAAACCAATACCCTCGTCCATAAATTGGCCCATTTGGTAAAAAATGGTACAAATCCTGAATCTATCCTTTTGCTTACCTTCACAAGGCGTGCTGCAAAAGAAATGTTGGGTCGTGCTTCTAGTATTTTGGACAACCGTATGATGTCTGTTCGAGGGGGAACCTTTCATTCCTTCTGCCATCATTTTTTACGTAAGTTTGCAAACGTTATCTCATTAGATTCGAATTTTACGATATTGGATGAGGAAGACACAATTGGATTTGTCGGTATGGCGAGAGAACAGGTTGTCTCAACAGGAACAAAAGTTCGGTTTCCCAAAAAAGAAACACTCGCTGAAATTTTTTCTGCTTGTTTCAATTTGCAAATTTCATTAGAAAAATACCTGCAAAGAGAATATCCTATGTTTCTTGGTATCACAAAAGAAATCCAAGAAATCAAAACTAAATTTGCCGATCTCAAAGCTAAACATAACTCACTCGATTTTGACGATTTATTAGAATTCACTCGCAAAATTCTTGTCTCGGATGAAAGAATTCGACAAAAAATGTCCTCCACTTATGAATATATACTGGTAGATGAATACCAAGATACAAACAAAATACAAGCGCATATCGCTTGTTTACTGGCAAGTATCCACCAAAATATCTTAGTTGTAGGTGATGATGCACAGTGTATTTACGGATTTCGTGGAGCAAGTGTTCATAACATGTTGGACTTTCCAAAAATTTTTCCAAATACGCAAATCATCCAACTCACAAAAAACTACCGAAGTGTCCAAACTGTTCTCAACCTTGCGAATGCAGTATTAGAAAAAAGTTCTGAAAATTATAAAAAGAATTTAATTGCAGCCACACAAAAACATGCATTACTACCATTTTTGGTAACAATAGAGTCATTTGAGGAAGAAGCTGAATGGATGGCAGGAAAAATTTTGGAACTTTATGAAGAATGTGTCCCCTTTTCACAAATAGCTGTCCTATTTCGTTCTGGATATTCCTCCCATTTATTAGAAGTGCAATTAAATGCGAAAAAAATCCCCTATCGTAAGTTTGGTGGGAAACGATTTTTGGATTTGGCACATGTAAAAGATGTAATTGCGTATTTAAAAGTTGTTGAGAATCCAAGAGACATTCTTTCATGGAATCGAATATTATTATTAGAGGAACAAATTGGTAAAAAATATTCCCAAATCCTTTATAAACGATTGGAATCGAACCAATTCCAATGGAAAAACGATGCTAATTTTTTCCTTGGATTACCAGAAAATACAAAACAATCTTTTTCAAAACTCATGGACTGTTTAGACAAACTTTCCCCTTACCAACAATCCACTAATCAGATATTAGAATCCATTTTATCTCATTATATAAAAGTGTTAGAAGATAACTATGATGATTCCGAAAAAAGGAAACAAGATTTGGATTCTCTTTTACTTCTATCAAAAAATGAAACTAAGTTGTCAGATTATCTTTCCAATCTAATCCTAAATCCTGTGGAAGGGAAAGAAATTGGAAACTCTGATGAATTAAAAGATGAATATTTGACATTATCTACAATCCATTCTGCCAAAGGATTAGAATGGAAAGTTGTATTTACAATGCAGGTGGTTGAAGGTAATTTACCTAACCATCGCATCCGTACAATAGAAGAACTCGAAGAAGAAAGGCGTTTGTTTTATGTGGCAGTTACGAGAGCAAAAGACCTACTTTTTCTAACACATCCGGCATTTAATGACAAAAACCGTTTTACTTCGGTTAGTCGATTTATTTCAGATTTGGACAAAGAATTGAAATTGTATGAAACTTTAGAACCAAAAAACAATAACAATTCTGAAAATAATGGAAATGACCAGGAAAACAATCCACCTAGTTCTTCCTTTCAGAATATCCAAAATTACTTTTTGAATTGATTTTTCTACTGCCTTCCTGGATCATTTAAGCCATTGGGGGATTTATGAAGAATCACTGGAAAACCATTTTTTTGACTTCATTTTTATTATTATTTGTATCATGTGCATCCAATGATCCAAAAGAAACAACAGATTCCAAAAACCAGGATACAAAATCAAACTCACGTAATGTGAATATGGAAGACCCCGAAAAAGGTGGAAAAAAATTTGGATGTATCGAAGGAAATTGTGTCAATGGAGTTGGTAAATATGTTTATGATAATGGAGACATTTATACTGGTTCCTTCAAAAACGATTTAAGAGATGGTGCAGGTAACTTTCTCTATGCGGATGGTGAAAAATTCAATGGGACTTATGTAGAAGATAAAAAACAAGGCCCAGGTGAGTACAATTTCAAAAACGGTGATAAGTATGTTGGAGAATTCCAAAATGGCCAAATCAATGGAAAAGGAACTTATAGTTTCAAAGATGGGAAATCCGTTTCTGGTGATTTTTCCTCCGATGGCCAAGAAGGTATCGGAGTTTTAATCGATGATGGTAAATCTAGAAATTGTAAAATTACAGGAAGGAAGTTACTCTGTGAGTAACTCCTTCACATAACACAATTTGGTTTTTTACCAGATTGTAATGCAGATTCATACAATGCCATTGCCTTCGGCATGGCTTGGTTTAATTGTTTCATCCTAGTTTCATCAGAAGGGTGAGTTGATAAAAGTTCTGTTGGTTTCCCTCCACCCAGTGCACTCATATTTTTCCATAGGTTTACACTTTCTCTTGGATCAAATCCTGATTTTGCCATAATTTCTAAACCAATTAAATCTGCTTCCGACTCATGTTGTCTAGAAAATGGCAATAAAACACCAAGTTTTGCTCCCATACCAAGTGCACCTGCCACTGTTGGTTTCCCCAGAGTTTCAAGTAGTTTTACGGAACCAGAAGCCAATTGATTTTGGGAAACCCTTTCGTTTCCATGCCTTGCGATCACATGTCCAATTTCATGCCCTATTACTGCTGCTAGTTGGTCTTTATTCTTTGCAACAGAGAACATTCCTGTAAATACACCTATTTTTCCACCAGGTAAGGCAAACGCATTGGGTGTATTGTCCTTAAACACAATCACTTCCCAAGAATCTACACCTGTTGTATCTGTCGTAACACCTAATTCTGAATCTACAATACACCTTACATAAGCATTGGTGTTATTTCTTGTATCAATTGGAGTTTTGGATTTTAAATCATCAAAAGCTTGAGTTCCCATTTCATTCATTTCGCCATCACTGACTAAAATGATTTGTTTTCTACCAGTTGGTGATGTATTACAGTGTAATACAAAAAGAACTAAACTTATCAATTGTAAGTGTTTCATTACTTTTCCTTTTTATAAAATGAATCTAAGAATGGCATGATTTCTGGGAATGGGATAGGTTTGGATAACCAATACCCTTGGATTTCATCACATTTATATGACTTCAACAATTCTAGTTGTTCTAACTCTTCGACACCTTCTGCGACTACCGAATAACCCAAATCATGAGCCATATTGATAATGGAGATCAGTAAAAAACTTTCTTTTGATCCAACGTGAACATTATTTAAAAACGATTTATCAATTTTTAAAATAGATAAAGGGAGTTTTTCTAAGTAAGATAATGAAGAAAACCCGGTTCCGAAATCATCTAGAGCCACTTTCACACCAATATCAATTAGGTTTGATAAAATAGGTACAGTCTCTGATAAATTTTTCATAGCCAAACTTTCAGTGATTTCCACTTGGAGTGAAGTGTATGGTATCTTTCGTTGTTTGTGTAAGTCGACTATCCAATGAAAGATGTTTTGATCAAAAAAAACTTGTGGGCTTAAATTTACAGCAATTGAAATGGGATATCCTTTTTTAGTTTGTACCTCTTCGATCACATTTGCGGTTTGTTCTAAAACAAATCGTGTAATGGGTACTATCAAACCTGAATCTTCTGCAAGTGGGATAAATTCTGCAGGGGAAACCATTCCCCTTTGGGGATGACGCCACCTAACGAGTGCCTCCCAATGCCCAATTTTGTTGGTATTTAGATCTAAAATGGGTTGGTAAAAAACAGAAATTTCATTTTGAGTGAGGGCTTTTTTTAAATCATTTTGGATCTCTAGTTGGAAGTGAATTTTTTCCTGCATTGCTTGGTTAAATACAGCTACCGTGCCCACTTTTTGTGATTTTGCATGGAACATTGCAATTTCAGCATTTCGCAGCAATACATCAGCTTCTTTTCCACCAAGTCCAAAGGCTGAAATACCACAGGAAGCGGTTAAATAAATTTCATATCCACCAATTGGAATTGGATCGCCAATGTATTCAAGCAAACGGTATGCATAATCAAAAGCTTCCTCAATTGAAAGTAAATGATTGAGTAAAATGGAAAAATTATCGGCACCTAATCTGGTGATAACAGCTTCTTTATCAGAGAACTGTTTTAGTCTCTGAGAAAATATAATCAAAATTTTATCACCAGCTTCATTTCCAAGGGAATGGTTGATGCGTTTGAAATTGTCTATATTGATACAAAATAAGATTGGATATCCGTCTTTTTTGATATTATAAGTGAATATTTTTTGTTCAATCCTTGCAAGATACAATGCTCGATTGGGTAATCCTGTAAGATTATCATAAAATGCATCATGTGTCAGTTGTTCTTCTGCTAATTTTCGATCCGTAATGTCATGATGGATTGCAATGTATTGGAACACCGAACCATCCGTTCCGATAAAAGGAACAATTGTTGTATCAACCCAAAATCCACTTCCATCCTTTTTAGTATTGAGTATCTCACCACGCCAAACGTGACCTTTATGAATGGTTTCCCAAATTTTTTCCCACTCGTCTTTTGTTTTGTTTTGGCTTTTTAAAATTCTATGATTTTGTCCAAGTAATTCTGTCACTAAATAACCTGTACATTTTGAAAATGCTTCATTCACATATGTGATGATTCCATTTGCATCCGTGATCGAAACAATGTTGGCTTGGTCTAATGCAAATTTTTGTAATTGAATTTCTTTTAAAGATTGGAATAAAAAACTTTCAGTGGTGTTTTTTTCCTTCCGATAGACCAATTCCCTTCTTTCTCTTTCTAAAACTTCTGCTAACCTAAGTAATGTTTTACGATCTATGATATCATTGACACCAGACTTCATATACTGTAAGTTTTTTTGGAAGTCCTCTGGGTCAGATAAAAGGATAACTGGAATATCGATTTTTTTTTCGTTTAAGTATTTTAGATAAAGTGAAATTTCTAAATAAAAAGGTTTTCGTGTGCTACATATGATCGCATCCCAATCTTCTTCCATTACAGTTGATTCAAAAGAACCAAAGGATTCGACAACTTTGTAAAGTGGACTTAGTCCATTGGATTTCATTTCACGAATAATATCAAAAACGCTATTGGAATCGTTTTCTAGAATTAAAACACTGATTGGACTTCCCATTATGGTTGTGGTGAGGCGGATCTCCCTCGTTCAGCATAGGGAAAATTCTAAAAATCTCAACCTAAAAATGATTCGAAATTTCAATGATTTCTCGTCAAATGGACGTGTGCATCCTAAGGTTTTTGAGACGAGTTATATCCGAAAAGAGTATTTAGAACACGAGTTACGAAAGTTACTGCTAGATATGAATGATTTGGAATACAAAGATTTGAATGACTATGACAAAGGTGGTTATGATGGATTCAACCAAGCGATCACTTTGGTCTTAAAAAAATTGCAAAACTAGGGTTTTTTCTAGTAGAATGGTAAGTCGATCTCTGTCGGGAACCAAATCTACAAAAATTCTTTACAAAATTTGTGTAAAAACAGATAGTATACGTGCCAGTAGGAAGTTCAATGAATTTCACAACAAAACAAGTTAAAAATCATACAGTTGTTACTCTAGAGGGTTCCCTCGACATTTATTCTGCACCCGCACTCAAAAAAGAGCTCCATAAGATCATTGATGATGGAGCAGAATCGGTAGCAATTGATATGATTAATATCAAATTATTAGATTCCTCTGGGATTGCTCTGCTTGCCAATTTACAAAAGAAACTCAAATCAGAAGAAGGGCAGTTTTTCCTTCTCAATGTGAGCCAAGATGTGATGGTGATTTTAAAATTATCCAGTTTGGACAAATTTTTTACAATTTTAGGTGGAGAGGCGGAACTTCCGTAATCCACCTTTCCCGTCTTTAGAGCCGAAAGGACCTTACATCGGCTCTAGTTACCGAATTTTCTGCATCCTTAGACAACACCCAATCACCATTATGGTTCTGGATCCATTTTGACGCCTCACCAGCCACTCCATTGTTCGTTCCTATTTTGATTTTCCCTTTTTTAGGTTGGCTTGATTGGACAGACACAATTAAATCATAGGGCAAATTCAATCCAAAACTCTCTAACTTCAGACTTGCTAAATTTCCTTCAATGAGGACTTCATCACAGACAACTTCTCTTCCATCTCTTAACTTCACTTTTAATTTAAGAGGGACATTTGCCTCCTTATTTTGAGAAACATTCTTTGGCGGCTCTTCCGCATTTTTTTCCGTTGTGGGACTCGTTTCTGGAACGAGTGGTATTTTTTCCTCTGATACAACTAAGGCTAAATTTTTAGTTTCTTGTTTGGAATCTTCTAACGAAAGTTTGATTTCATCTTTAATTTGGTTCAGTTCATTTGTTTCCTCTTTTGACAAATTGGAGGAACTTTCTGTTTTTAATATCTTTTCGATGATGACTGGTTTAAGGACTAAACTTTTCCCTTCTTCAATATTTTCAGCAGCCTTACTATCACCTAACTTAGTTGCTTCTTCTTTAGAAAAGGCAACTAATGATTTGTTCTCTTGGTAAAAATTTCCAATGAGAAGTAACCTTCGATTTGCACGAATTGCCACTTCTTTATTTTCTTTTTGTTTTACCAACTGGATGTATTCTTTTACTGCATTGGAAGTTTTACCTAGTTCTTCCATGGAACGTGCTTTGATATATGATTGGTCATTGGTGAGTGTAGGTAAACTTTCTAATGTTTTGAGTGTTTCTTCATAATCTCCACTTTGGAAAAGTGAATAAGCCAATTCTTCAGGCGATTTCTTTTTGGATTTAAGTTCTTCTTTTTTCTTTTGTCCGTCTTCAAGGAAACTGATGAGAAGCGCTGCGTTTTCGGAGTAATGAGAACCTGGAAACAAATCAATTGCTTTATTGAGTTTTACAAACGCTTTATCACGGTCTCCCATCATCACCAAACAATAACCATGGTGTAGCAAAGTAAAAGCCATCTCATCTGATAAAGTAGCAGTAATGGATTCTTCTAGTTCTTGGTATTTTTTAGAAGCAATTGGGTATTTCCTAGTTCTCTCCATATAAAAAGCAAATTGTAATCGAATGATGGTTTTTTGTTGTTCTTCTAGTTCTAATGGAGATTTTAAATTCAGAAATCGAACGGAATTGATGACATACAAACCAAATTTATCCTTCCAGCTCATCTTCAGATCCAATCCTTCTGTTTCTGAGTTCATGATCCCAGACTCAAGGATATTCACTTTGACTTCCGTCATATAATCATCTTTTGATAAAAACATTTGTTTTAAACGTTCACGCAAAGTTTGTGATGAAAGTTCATAATTCATCAATTGGTCTCTTAAGATTCCAAATCTTAATTCTTGTAGTTTGACACTAACAATGGCTTCTGATGCCATCGCAAAGAATAAGAATAAAAAACCAAATAACGAGAAAAAGAAAAACTTTTTCATTCTGGTACATCAAGGACTAACATGGTAACATCATCCTTATACTCTTCATGTTTTTCATCAAGAAGTGCCATCGCCTTCTCTACGATCTCGGCATTGGATAAATGAATGTTTTCTAAAACTACTTCAGTAAAACGATCTAAACCGAACAAACCACCCTCTTTGATTGGTGTTTCCACAACCCCATCTGTATAAAGTATGATTTTATCTCCTGGTTCTACTGGAAAGGACTCAAGGGAATATTGAATGTCATCTCCCATTCCAAGCGGTGGACCAGAACTATCGATAAACCTCACTTCCTTTGTGGAAGGTCGTATGATAAAGGGTGCATTGTGTCCGGCGTTTACAAACTTAACAACACCTGGTTCATCAAAAACAACAAAAACACCTGTGGCAAAAAAGGAAGCTTGGAGTCGATTTGCTATCACTTCACCTAACGAGTTAATAGCGTGGATAGGCGCTGGATTTTCTTTCATAATGGATTGAATTGACATTGCCATTACAACTGTTACTAGAGCTGCGGAAACTCCATGTCCCGATGCATCTGCCAAAAAAAATCCATAAAAGTTTTGTTCTGGAATTTGAAAGTATTGGTATAAATCTCCAGAAACCTCTCGCATAGGACGGTATATTTTTCCGATATTGAATTTTTTGAATTTTTTAACTGAAGGTAAAAAGAGTTCCTGAACTTCTTTTCCAATTTGGAGTTCTTGGTTAATTTCCTGGTTTAAGCGAGTAATCGTTGTTACCTTATTTTGAATCTCTTCTGCCATTTGGTTAAATGACTTACCTAAACTATCGAGTTCGTCATCACTTTTGAATTTCCAATTGACTCTTGATTCCAAATTTCCAGTTGCCATATCTTTCGATGCAATTTCCAAATCACCAACACGTTTGAAGATCGCTCGATACACAAGGATTGCAAAAATGATATGAAACAGAACTCCCCAAATGACAGCATAACCCACTTGGATATAGAGTTGTTTCAATCTGTCTTGAATACTTGATATATTAAAATGAGTGTATAAGAATACTTCCCTTCCATCTGAGAGACGAATTGGTAAAAGAAAATCCACAGTAAAATCAGATTCGTTTAGATCCAAACTGTATCTTGCTTTGAATAAATTCCCTTCTTTATCAGCGGAAACTTCCTTTGTTTTTTTGAGTACGGAATCAGGGATGGTTAGATTTGTGGTGTTTGACTCAGGTTCAGCTTGTAGGATTTTTCCATCGGCATCAAAGATCGAAAAATTGTTAATTTCGTAAAGTTTGAGAGTTTTTCGGAAAACTTCAAAACTTTCATCCCTTTCACTTGAGAGTCCAATGGTCTGGATGTCAGTCAGTATGGTATTGGCCAAATTCTCCGATTGGAATTGGAAGTTTTTTAGGAGTAAATCTGACTGGTTTTCGAAGATCATCACCGTAAAAAAGATGATATTCAGGAAGGCTAAGAGAGAATAAAAGAGTCCAATCTTAAAGCGTAAGGAATTCGTCGTTTTGATTTTGCTTTTGTTCACGGCAATTACTAGTATTGTCGATAATTAAGTGATAGAAATCTATCACAAAATTGAGAATTTCCATTGGTTTTAATGTTCCACATAGCAAAGATTCGTAAGATTGGACCTACCCTTTTTTTCCTTGGGTTGGTGCTGTTTGGTTCAGATCTGTTTTCAGACAAAATCCGCTTAAAATCGGGGGAAGTACTGAATGGAAAAGTCCAGAATGTAACCCCTACTCATGTGGAATGGGTGGACCAAGGCAAACGATATAAGTTCCCCAATGAAGATGTGTTAGGAATTGATGTTGGGTATGATGGCCTTCCCGCTTGTGCCGATTACAAAACGTTCGGCGTGGAAGATTGCGATCTAATCCTGACTAGGCTCACAAAAACAAGTGCTAGTTTTTCCAAAAAAAGTAGTCCCTTAGAATTGGAAACAATTCCCATTCGAAAAATCACAACACTTAAAATTAAAAAAGAATCTGGTCTCCCAGTCGATCGATACATCCAATTTGGTGCTAAAGGAAGATGGGTATTTAGCAACAAAGAAATTTTCGGAACTTACAAATCCCTCGATAGAGGAAAGATGAACTTTGAAATAGAGGATAAAAAAATAGAATCTGCGGAAGCACTCGATTTTGAATCCTATGAATACCAAAACAAATCGGTTATTGCAAAAGTTATCAAAGAAGAAACTCCGAAAGTGATCCCAGGATATGCATCTATTTCTGAAAAAAAATATGGCAAAGCCGCAATTTTGTTTGGTACTGCTTTTCTTTCCGGTATAGGAATGGCTTATGAATACAATATGTCTGTCAAAGCAATCAACCAAGACCTTGAATACATCCCTACTGGAGATGGACGTGTATTCTTATTTGCCAATACCATCGGTAATGATCGTTATGATTATCATAGGCAAAGGTTTACCATATATGGGGTTGTGTTTGCCTCTATTTTGACATATAGTTTTATTGATAGTTTTTATTTAGGACAAAGAGATTCAAATAAAGAAAGTTCACAAGCGGTGTATTTGAAACCGATGTTAGATTACAAACCAAACTCAATTTACAACCAATTGAATGTGTATTCACAAAAACCAAATGAGTTTTTACAATATGGTTTTAGTTTTGAATCTAAATTTTGAGACCAATTTCGATTATACTTGTACTTTCCTAAGAAATAGATTTTTTAAATTCTGTTTGAAACGAAAATAGTTCCATTTGATTAAAAATGCAAATGGAATGGAATCAAGTTGGCACATCACTCCACAATTCCCTTCTTCATTTTCACGGCTCCAAAGGACTTTTCCTTTTAATCCCGAAAAACAATTGAGCCCTAACCATAAATCAAAACTAGCTTTTGTTTCCTTTTCATAGTTTTGTGAGGTGGGCAAATAAAACAAATTGGCTTTGATGTGGAAAATTGCTGAATTTTCTTCTTTGTTTCCAACATGCATATCAACAGAACTAAATAATGGTACAGCAAGCATTCGATCCCTAAAAAAATAAGGATTTAGAATTCCTGCAAAGAAAAACATCAAAGCAAGGACGATAGGGTACATCACAAATAGAGCAAAATAATCCTGAAGAGCTAAGTCTGGAAATTTTCTACTAATCCATTCAGGTGCATCGTATAACAAATAAATAGAAAGAATTCCAGGCACTAAAAAGAAAATGGTTAAAATGGTATGTCGTAAATTTGGGTATTGGAATAAACGAATGCCTGATGTGGAAATGTGTTTTTGAACATTTTGGATCCATCCCTCATGACGATTGTGTCTACTTAAGATTTCATACTCTTCCATACTCATATCCATTAATTTTAAAATATGGCCTGGAACTAGGATTCTAGATTTTGCAATCGTTACCTCTAGTAAAAAAAATAAAGCCAAGATACAAATGGGTAATATGAGTAAGAGGTCAATTTCTTGGAAAAGCGAAAGATTGTACAACCCATGGAAAAAAACACAGATCAAAAATCCGCTGAACAAATTTCCCCATTTAAAAACTGGATTTTTATGAAAGAGGAACATCATGGTAAAGGCACCAACAAGTCCTCCGTTCATCATATGGATGGGAAGTGCAGTGATGGATCGTAACACTTGGGACCAAAGTCCAGTGTTGATAAAATAGAGAATGTTTTCAACTAACCCAAATCCTCCACCCAAAACCAATCCATAAAAAATTCCATCGGTCACTGTGAACTCATCTTGGTTTTTGCTAAAAAAGAGATAAATTCCTAATAACTTTGCAAACTCTTCCACAAAGGAGGAAAGGAAAAAAGAATTCCAAACGGGTCCACCACTCGGTACCAATTGCAATAACATTGCTTGTAACCCAATGGCTATCCCTGCGCTAAATAAGGAAAAAGCCAGGGCTGTGTATTGTAAAAATCCTTCTGTAAAACGATAAAAATGGAAACGATAAAACGAATAATAAAACGCAAGTGTACAGAGGTTAATGAGACAAATGACCAGACTAGGAATGGAGATTTGAATGGACATTTACTCTAATTAACGACAAATTCAAAGGAGAAAATGAATCAAATCTGAAGGATTCTTTTCTTCAAACCAGATGTTTTACGGCTTTTCTGAGACCTTCAATCGTCAGTGGAAACATAGGTACAACATCTTCAATGGCCTCTATGGTAGGTGCCCCCCAAAAACGTTTTGGTTCTGGGTTTAACCAAACAGAATCAGGGAAATAACCAACTAATTCTTTCAAACACTCCAAACCACTCTTCGCTTTTTTTTCCTTTTCTTCTTTTGAGTGGGAATGATACGCATAGACATTGTAAGGTGTTCCCATCAGTTCGTAAGGTGCCATGTAAGCATCCCCAACAAAAATTAGTTTTGTATTTTTCCTATACTTTTCTTCAAAATGTTTTAAAGAAATTCGTGATTGGAATTCGTGATTTGCATAAAGGTATTCGTGAAAGATATTATGGAAAAAATAATTATGTACTTCTTTAAAGTGATACAAACCTCTGCTTGCACTGAATAATTTACTGACCCTGTCTGAATGTGGAGTCATACTCCCACCAATGTCCATAATGAGGACAAGCCTCAGAGAATTTTTTCTCTCTCGTTCTTCTACAAGTTCAATCTCACCGCCATTTTCGCAGGTTTTGTCAATGGTTTTGTCAACGTGGAGTTCTCGTTTTCCTTCCTTTTTCAAAAAACGAAGTTCCTTCAGAGCTAATTGGATGGAACGAGTGTCTAAAATTTCATCTTCCCGATAGGCTTTGTACTTTCGTTCATTCCAAAGGCTAACACCAGACCTATTCCCCTGTCCTTCCGTATTGCCACCAATTGATAACCCGTTGGGGTTAAATCCGGAATTTCCAAAAGGACTGGTGCCAGAGGTTCCAACCCACTTACTTCCGCCATCATGTCGTTCTTTTTGTTCGGCGAGTCGTTTTTTTAATTCTTCAATGACCTCTTCCATGCTGAGGTTAGGTGCTTTTTGTTTTTGTTCGTCCGAAAGATCTTTTGGAAGATTTTCTTCTAACCATTCCATAAGGAGATCACGAAACTGAATCCTTTGTTCCTTCCAACTTCCAAATGTTTTTCCAAAGGCTAAGTCATAAGAATCGTAGTGTTTTAAATCTTTTGCAAAATTAAGCCTTCCTACCCTATACAACTGCTCGAGGGAAATATAACCTGTGGGGTCAGTGAGTTTACGAATACTTTCTAAAAACGCAATGAGTTCTCCCGTAGAACAAGGGACTGTTTCTTTTCGCAGGTTATAGAAAAAATCGAGGAACATATTAGTTTAAGTACACCCTGTAATCGTCTTCTGATTTAAATAAAGTACCGGCGAAAGGAATTTTATTCGATTCTAATTTCTCTCCCGAAATCAGTAATACTTGGATCCAATCCAATAATTCACTAGTGGATGGTTTTTTTCGAAGGCTTTCTATTTTGCGTATAGAATAAAACATGGCGAGTGCTTTTTCCATGAATTCCGTTTCTATGGAAGGGTAATGGGCTTTGATGATTTCTTTCATCGATTCACGTTTGGGAAATTCGATGTAATGGAAAATACAACGACGTAAAAACGCATCTGGAAGTTCCTTTTCATTATTGGAAGTGATGATTACAATCGGACGTTCTTTCGCTACAATGTGTTCTTTGGTTTCAGGGATAAAAAATTCCATTTTATCAAGTTCGAGTAACAAATCATTGGGGAATTCAATGTCCGCTTTATCGATTTCATCAATGAGGACAACAGACTTTTTTGGATGTAGGAACGCTTCTCCAAGAGCACCAAGTCGAATGTAGTTTTTGACATCACGTACCCGGTTCATAGCTTCTTCTTCAGGGAAACGAGAGTCATTCAGCCTGGAGACCGCATCGTAAAAATACAAACCTTCTTTGGCTAGGCTCGTTGATTTGATGTGCCAACGGTAAAAAGGGAGATTTTTGGTTTCTGCAAGGAAACTTGCAAGAAGGGTTTTACCAGTTCCAGGTTCTCCTTTCAAAAGGAGCGGACGTTTTGTGATCTCTGCCACTTGTACTGCTTCTTTTAAATCATCTGATAGGATATAATCTGCCATAGTCTTACCTTTTGGACTCCAATCTTTTTCGAAAAACGGGGGAATCTACTAAAAATTGCTTTTTGAAAGAAATTGGGTTCCCATATTGAGAAATTGGAACGATAGTAAATATATGGGCGATTTCGATAATACCAAGCGGGCCATTGGCGTAGGAAAACTGGACGATTCCCAACGAAAGGATATGTTCAATAAGTTTAAAAGCGCTGGTGGAGAAGTCATCAAAGAGAAAACTCCTCCAAAAGATGATGACAATAAAAAAACTCGTCCAGAACCAAAACTGAGACAAAGTACTGTATCTCGAGGAAATGAGGACAGTCGCCAAGGAAACCGCGGTGGAAGTGGCGGAGGCAGTCCTTCTAAACAAGATACTTCTAATTCCAAATCACAACTTGATTCCAAAGCACAATACGAAAAAGAAATCAGTAGTTTTTCCGCAAGGTTTTCGGTCAAATTAAAATGTTGGTTAGCAAGAGTCACTTCCTTTGGATCAAGTGACCTAACACCTAAATTCATGCATGATTTTTCAATCCGTGGAAAACAAGCACTGATCGAACTCCAATACAGTGGAAATGAGTTACTCGCAAACCAACAATTTTCACCACAACTTAGTAAAGCCCTTGATCGGATAAACCCATTACTTATTGAACTTTTAGCTATGGGGCAAAAATTATACAATGGCCCAGAACTGACAGATATCACTGAACCCATCATGACAGCACCTGAATCACCAGTTGCGATTGAACGTGTCAAAAACCAAATTTACTCTTTGTTTAAAAGAATGTACATTCTTTATCCATACCAAGAAACTTTAAAAAAATCGTTTTCGCAAGCCTATGACGAATTACAAAAGTTAGAAGGGAAACCTGCCCTAATTTATGCGAACAAAAAACGAAAAGTTTTGCAAGAAATAGATACTTTGTTTGATGGATTTTTTGATCGGTTATATCTAGTTGTGATTCGTGCAGAAAACAAAAATATCCCGCTTATTTCTCGTTATATGGAAAATCTTTTAGGCATTACACCTGAAGACAAACCTGGCCAAAGAAAATCCGGAGAGAATGTTCCAGGTGGAAAACCGGTAGAAACAAAAGAAGATAAAGAAGCAGAAAACGCAAACAAGGAAGAGGATAAAAAGGAAGAAGAAGTTCCATTATCCAAAGAACAAGCCTATGGATTACGTTTGATGCAAATGTATTCTATACCAAAGTTGCGTAAAAAATTTGATCCAAAAAATGAATACGCTAACATTCCCGATGCGGATAAAGCACTTCTTGCCCTATTCTATTTTTACGAATTTGATGATGAATATTCCTTTGTGATGACTACCAAAAAAATCGATATCAAACCTGGATCGATAAATGGAGTAAAAGTTGATTACCGTCAGAAGATGTTGGACATTTATGAAAGTACACGCACCATCATTGACCAATTTCGAATTTACCACGATATATTAAGAGAATTAGAAAAACACAAAGCAAATCCTGGTGCAAATTACATTGAAGCTTCTAAAAAACTAACTGGAATCGAACAAAAACGCACAGGACAGTCCAGAACAGTGCGAATGGCGATTAAAGACTTTAGTTTAAAGTCAAGAGACTCACTTCTCACCCTCATCAAAGACATGAAGGGGAAAAAGGAAATTGTAGCGAATATGAATGATATTTTGACATTGGATTCAATGGAGTCACGTAAACGACTCAATAAAAAACCCGTCAAACAATGTATCATGGAAGCTTATTGTTACTTACTTGCTTTGCATGATCGTATTGAAACGGGAGATTTATTCGGTGGCCTTGTTGAACTAACTCCTGAACAAATGAAATCTTCGTTTGGAGTGGAGTCAGAAACTGCGAAAGAAAACAATTCTCCCGATGCAAGTGATTTGGAAAATGATTCCGAATCTGGAACTCCAGAAGTTCAAAATGCGGGTGCAGATATTACTTCGAATGAGACTACTGACCTCGAAGAAACAAATGAAGACAGTATTGATGACCTTTCCGATGATGACATTTTACCAAAAGGAAACCCTTTTTAATGGCAGTCATAAAAATCGCAATTTACCAAAAGAATCTGCACAAACGAATTACCCATGATGAAATTGTAAAAATCCAACAAAGTAAGGCACATTTTTTATTATTACCAGAAGGTTACCCACACTTGTTTCAAAGTGTATCTCCCAATGAAGGAACAAAACACGAAAAAGAATACCAAGATCATATCTTAGAAATTTCTGAGAAATTTTCAGGTGTGATCCTTGGTGGTAGCCATTACCGAAATAATGAAAATGGAAAACTGGTGGCTGCCTTACCAATTGTCCAATCACTGGTGTTAGTTGATTTTTATGAGAAAAAAACTCCAAACCAAACGAATGACCAAGGCGTGACTGAAGGTGTAACGGAATCTATTTTCATTATGGGTGGACTTCGGTTCGGATTATTACTTGGTGAAGATATCCAAAACAAATCCATTTGGGATGAATTCAAAAAGGAAAATATTGAAATCATTTTCCATTTAGATTCGGCAAGTTCGAATCGAACTTATGAAGAAGATTTAAGTGATTACGAAAACCTTGCAAAAGAGAGAAACATCCATTTAATCCGAGTTTGTGGTCCTACCGATGGAAAACCTGCTAGAAGTTTGTATGCATCACCCTCAGGAATCAATTGGAAAGTGGGAAAAATTGAAGAGGATAAGGATGTTTTTAAAACCTTATCCGTCAATGTGATGAGAAGTTATTTATTATAAGTTACCAATCGGTAATACTCACACGAAAAAATTAAGACCAATTGAAAAGCTGTTTCCCATTTAAGAAGGAGTTTTGATTTCAACTTTCTTAAATGGAATCGTTTGTTTCCTTTCGGGAATTGGATTATTTTTTATCCAATTCCTTCCAATCCATTGTAAATAACAAAATTACAATACCGATGGATACACAAGAATCTGCCACATTAAATGCAGGCCATCTGTCAAAGAGTAAGAAGTCTGGCCATTCAAAATCCAAAAAGTCGACAACACCGATGAATTCAATCCCAGGTTTTTCAGGGCTAAATCCAAATCGAAATCCAGTTCCAGGAATTTTGACAAAAAATTTATCTAAAAAATTGCCAAAGGCACCTGCCATAACAAAATTCCAACCCCAAACATTTCCAAGGTCAGAATTTTGCCACCGATAAAAGATTAAAAAAACAATCGCAAATCCAGTTGCGAATAACGAAGGCAAAGCATTGTCTTGGAATAATCCAAACACAAATCCTGTATTAAAAGTAAGTGATAATCTAAAAAAATCACCTAACACAGGAATACTTTCATGTGCATACATCTTTGTAATGATGATATATTTAGTGAGTAAATCTAAAAAAAGTCCAAAGGCCACAAATGCCAAGTAACCAGGTTTAAAAACAGAAAAAAATGGTGTGTTAGGTAATTTCATACGGAGGTTCGTTCTTTTTTACGTTTATTTTAGTTTCCAGAAACTTAGACTGGATTTTGCAAGTGACCAGAAACTAAGTCCTGATAGTATATAAAATATTATGCTTGGTTCTTTCCATAATTTTTCCGCATAATGCATTCCAAAATAGAAAAATAGTGTACCTAATATTCCAAAAGTGAGAATTTCTCTAAGTTTTAGTTCTGCCCATTTATGATCTTCCTTAGGCTGAAATTCGCCACGATTCCACTTATATAAAAAATCGTTTAGTTCTTTGGGTAAAGAAAACAAACTCGTTATAAACTCTTCTCCTTCATCCCGCCAAAGTTTCTTAAAACTACTTCCTTTGAGAACAATTTGTGAAAATGGTTTTTCCGCATATTCAATCATGGAACGAGTTGGATCTAAATAGGAAAAATTTCCGAGCAGTAATGCTAAAACTCTATGTAAACTTAGGAAATTTGGTGGGAGTTTTAAACTGGCTAACAATTGTTTTAAGCTAACTTGGATTTCTTTTAAAAAACGAAGATCATCCCCTGGACGTAATGTATCTAAACTTAGGTTTCTAAAATGGTTTGTATCCGCTAAAATTCGATTTAGTTTTTCCAATGAATATTTTACAATTTTTGTGAGTTCTTCTTTCGATAAGGATTCTGTTACAGCACCTAATTCATACATAGATTCGGCAACGAGATGGTAATCTTTCCGCATGGCTCCAACCAAAATTCGTTCGAGGATTTGGGTTTCTTCTTCGGAGATTGACTGAACGGCACCAAAATCAATTAAGCATAATTCTCCCGTTTCCATAAAAATCAAGTTCCCTGGATGAGGATCTGCATGAAAAAAACGATACTCAAACACCATTAAGATATAAGCTTTGATTAATTTTTCTAGATTTGGGTTTCGTTTGGAATAAAGAGGTTCTCCTTCTAATTCAGTAATCTTTTTTCCTTCTACAAATTCTGTGACTAAGGTATGCCGACCGCAGAGTTCCTCTATGGGATTTGGAATGTAAAAATCTTTTTCTAGAGCAAACATTTGTTTGAGGATTTTTAAATTCTTTAATTCGGTTCGAAGATCCAATTCAGCATGGATCATGGATTGTAATTGTTCAATCACCTCTTTCCCTGAGATTTTAATGACAAATCGATCAATGATCCATACAACTTTAGAAATTGTCTTTATATCAGACTTGGCAGTCTCTTCTATCCCTGGGTATAAAGTTTTAATTGCTACTTTTTTGTTTTGGTAAGTTCCGATATGGACTTGTGCAGTGGACGCACTTGCATAAGATTCTTTGTCCAATGTTTCAAAGATCTCCGACATTGATTTTCCAAAGTCTAATTCCCAACGCTTATTGATTTCAAGGAAGTCTCTTGGCGGAATTTTATCCTGTAGGTCTTGTAATTCCCAAAGGAATTCTTCAGGGAGGATATGGAACAAGTTACTGACAAATTGGCCAATTTTGATGTAAACGCCACCCAATTGAAAAAATAAGTTTTTAGTTTCGATCCCTTTCTTTTTTAAAAACAGAATTCGTTTTGTATCATATTTTTCTTTAGAGGAAATTTTTTTAAACCATTTGGTAAGGTAAAGATACTGAAGGTATGTTTTGAAAACAAATGAATATACTGATACCGATCGATTCTTGTTTGGTTTCATGATTTAGTGCCTATAAATAGATTCGATACTTTCTAAGATTTGTATATTTTCAGACAATGTCCCTTCCATATGGTTTGATTCACCTTGAATGACAGATTGAATTTCATTATAAATTCCCAAAAACGCATTTGAAGATTCAGGTTTTGGAAATTGTTTGGGTATGTATGATTGGAGACTTTGGAATCCTTTATACAATTTAGAAGGTGTTGACTGGAAAAACTGAAATCCATCATTTGAACAAATAATACGATGTGAACTTGTATGGATATCGATTTCAAATTGGAAATAATCCCTTCCTCCAGAAACATCTAAAACGATTTCAACATTTGATTTCGACTCAAAACATGCATACGCCCTTGTTTCGACCATTCCTTTTTTTGGTCTTTCTACCTTTGCAAAAATAAGTTTTGGTTTTCCGACTAACCAATGGATAAGGTCCATCGCATGTGTTCCATCGTGGAGCAATGGTCCACCACCAAACTTCGAAAATGCGATTCCTGGATTTTTTGCTGACGTGAAGACGGAGGCCCGAATCGATTTTAATATTCCAAAATTGCCTTTTTCTAATTCATCCCTTACAAAACGATAACTTGGATGGTATCTCCTTTCATGGTTGATCCATACCCTTGCTTTTTTTGCCTTTGCCAATGTTGCAATCGATTTTGCTCCACTTTTTGACATGGCAACTGGTTTTTCAACGAGGAGGTTCCTGATACCAAGTTTTAAACATTCTTTCGCATAAAATTCATGAGTATGGCTCGGTGTCGCAATGATGGCTAAATCAATGGGTAAAGTTTTGTTTTCTAAAAGGAAACCTGGAAATCCTGTTTCTGTGGGAGATTTCCATTGGTTTTGGAATTCTAAACACACCTCTGGATTTGAATCAAAACCAGAGACAAATTCAAATTGGCTTTTTCCCCAAGCGGACATGAGGACACCCATATGAGTGCATGGTTTTTTCCGAAAGGGGTCCTTTTCTAATTTGGAAGCGATTCGTCCAAGACCAATGAGAATCGTTTTGATTTTAGTTGGTTTCATGTAAGTTTTTCTTTAAAATCTTTCTTTCTTGGAGAATCTGGCTTAGAAGCTATGATCGCACCATTTGAATATTCCCTGTCAACTATTCTAAGTTTGTTTTCGATGAAACCAGATTGGGAGAATCCAAAGAATCCAAAATTCCGATGGATTTCCACCTCATCTCGGGAAATCAAAAAGGATTCACTTTTTGTCCCTCTTCGTGCCGAACGGGATGGTCATCAGTTTATTTCTGATGCATTAAAAGCTGGTGCATCTGGATTTTTATGTGAGATAAATCATCCCATTCTCAAAACACTTACAAAGGAAGACCAAAAGAAAGCAATATTTGTTAAAGATACCTTAGTTGCGCTAGGGAAACTCTCTAATTACCATCGAAATCGTTTTAACCCAATTATCCTTGCCATCACTGGTTCCTCAGGAAAAACAACCACAAAAGATCTATTAGGTGGTCTTTTTTCCTATTTGGATTCTAAATCCATTGTGATGACAGAAAAAAATTACAATAATGAAATTGGTGTTCCCTTTACACTCTTTCGAATCACAGAACTGACTAGAGTTGTTATTTGTGAAATGGGCATGAACCACAGAGGTGAGATAGAAAGATTATCAAAAATTGCAGAACCTACTCATGCGTTAATTACGAATATTGGTTCGGCACATATTGAAAACCTAAAATCCAGAGAAAATATAGCAGAGGAAAAATCAGATATTATTTTAGGGTTACGGGCTTCGGGAGCACTCTTTGTACCAGATGATTTGGATTTTTTAGATCGTATCAAACAAAAGTCAAAACAACTAAATGCAAAATTGATTGTTTGGAAACACACAAAAAATCCGGAACTAAAAATCAAATCCATTGAAAAGAATGGATTCCATTTACAATGGAAAAATGAATCCATACATTGGAAAATTCCTGGTTCCAAACTTCTCAGTAATGTACGTGGGATGATCGCCGTTGGTTCTTATTTTGGAATCTCCGACGTTCAAATGAAACGGGCGATCCAGACTTACAAAAGTCCCAACAAACGACTGAACATCAAAAAAGGGTATTATACCATCATCGATGACAGTTATAATGCAAATCCAGAGTCTGTTTTATCAAGTATAGATGCAAGTGTGCAGTATGCTCAAGGAAAGGAAATTGTTTGGGTTTTGGGCACAATGAAGGAACTTGGAAAGTTCTCTAAATATTACCATGAAAAAGTTGGTAAAGAATTGGAAAAAATCGGGAAAGGAACCTTACTAGCATTAGGTGAAGATACTATTCCAATGGTAAAACAATTTTCGCGGGGAAAGTATTTTCAGGATAAACAAGGAATCATTTCTTATATAAAAAATGAGATCCCGAAAGGGGCTGTGATTTTAATCAAAGGATCAAGGTCCATGAAAATGGAAGAAATTACAGCAGAACTTGAATCATTTAAGGGTTGATAACGAAATAGGTTTTTTTAGATTCAACGTATGACAAACCTCTTACCAAAAGTTGCAGTGATAATGGGATCCTATTCTGATTGGGATACTATGAAGGAAACCTGTGAAATCCTCACTGAATTTGGTATTCCATTTGAGAAGGAAATTGTTTCTGCTCACCGTTCGCCAGACAGAATGTTTGAATTTGCGAAAAATGCAAAGTCAAATGGATTTGGAGTCATCATTGCAGGAGCTGGTGGTGCTGCTCACCTTCCAGGAATGACAGCCTCACTTACCACCTTGCCTGTATTAGGTGTGCCGATTTTATCAAAAGCCTTAAATGGAATGGATAGTTTACTTTCAATCGTTCAAATGCCGAAGGGAGTTCCAGTAGGAACACTTGCCATTGGAACCAGTGGGGCAGCCAATGCAGGTTTACTTGCAGTACGAATCCTTTCTCTACTCGATCCAAAACTTTCTAAAAAACTTGAAGACTATGCGAATACAAATCGTGTCTCTGCTCTTTCAAAAAATGACCAATTGGTTTAGGGAATAAAAATGAAAATTGGTGTGTTGGGATCCGGTCAATTAGGGCAAATGATGTGTTTGGAAACAATTCCATTAGGTCACGAGTTTTATTGTTATTCGCCAGATCAAAATTCACCTTCACTAAAGGTAGGTGCAAAGGAGACAGTTGCTTCCTATGAATCTTTTGATGATTTAAAAAAATTTCTGAAAACAATTGATGTATTAAGTTTTGAATTTGAAAATATTCCTAAACCAACATTAGAGTTTCTAAAAGAACAATCGGATACTACTGTTTTTCCGCCTGCCCAAGCTCTCATCATTGCGCAGGATCGATTTTTAGAAAAATCACATTTCCGAAAACTTGGATTTAGAACTGCTGAATTTTTTCACTTAACAAAAGAGACTTCACAATTTGAAGTATCAATTCCATTTCCGTGGATCATTAAAACTTTGCGTTTTGGTTATGATGGTAAAGGGCAAATCAAAATTCAGAACCTAACTGATTACAAAGGTTTTTTAGAAAAAGCCTTCCAAAATGATGGTTCCGAGTACCTGATTGAAGAAGTAATTCCGTTTCAAAAGGAAATCAGTATCATTTTAACTCGTTTCCAAAATGGAGACATTGTTTGTTATGGTGCCGTTGAAAATGAACACAAACATCATATCTTAGATTTATCAATTTTCCCTGCAAGGATCCCAATTGGTCTTAATTTAGAATCGATTGAACTTGCTTCTAAACTTGCTCTGTCATTACAATATGTAGGAACGATGGGTGTCGAATTTTTTGTAAAAGACAATTTATTATATTTAAATGAATTTGCTCCTAGACCACATAACACTGGTCATTATACGCAAGATTGCCAAAGTTTTTCTCAGTTTTATCTACATGTGCAAGCAATTTCTGGAAACACTCCTCCCACAGATGTAAGACCAAAACCCACTTTAATGAAAAATATATTGGGTAATCAGTATGATGAAAGTTTAAAAATCACGAAGGAACTTTTAAAAGACGATCGGTACCGATTGCATTTGTACGGAAAAGAAGAAGCAAAACAAGGTAGGAAAATGGGTCATATGAATTTTAAGGGAACACTTGAAGAAGTAAATCCCCTATTCCATGAGTTATAATCTAAAATTTTAGTTTTTAGCGTTTAATAGATAAGTTCCCCAATCTCTCACGTTTCCGGCTCCCAAACAAAGAAGGAAATCACCTTTCTGCAATTTAGATTGGATTTCCATTAAATCTTCTTCTATGAGACCAGGCAAAAAAACTGTTTTGTTTTTGTCTAATAATGGAAAAAAACTCATCGAAGAAATCCCTTCAATTGGAGTTTCACCAGCAGAATAAATGGGTAATAGGTATACAAAATCTGCACCCGTTAGTGAATTGGCAAGATCATTTAACAATAATTTGGTTCTAGTATACCGATGTGGTTGAAATATAACATGGAGTTTTCCAATTGCCTTATTTTTATCTTTTAAGGATCGGATCACCATTTGAATCTCTGTCGGATGATGGCCATAATCATCTATGACAGTGACACCATTCCAATTTCCTAGAATTTCTTGTCTTCTTTTGACTCCAATGTATCGAGAAAGGATTTCAATCGACTTTGATGGAGTAATTCCTAGTTTTAACGCACAAGTGAGAGCAACAAGTCCATTGGTTAAATAATGGACTCCTGGATAAGGTAAGGTAAGTGAATATTTTTCATTTTCAAAAACAAAGTGCAAACAATCAGCTTTGATTTCATATTCAATCACAGTGGTTTGAGATTTGTAGTTTGATACAAAATATTGAAACCATTCTTCATGAGTTTGTTCTTTTGTTACGAGGAGATTGAGACGAAATTCTGAATCAAATAGAATCGATTTATAATTTGATCTCAAAACAGATGTGATACCAGGGTCACGAGCAAATAAAACAACTTCTCCAGCAACATCAAATCCCATATAAGTTAGGAATGCTTGTTCCAGTTTTTCTCGAGTATGATAGTAATCCAAGTGATCATTATCGATATTGGTAAGCAGACGGAAATTGGCTTTGTGTTTTAAAAAAGTACCATCTGATTCATCTGATTCATAAACTGCGTATTCACCAGTTCCAATTTTCCCACCTCTTTTTTGTAACAAACTAGTATCACCACCAATCATGATTGTTGGATTTAGTCCCATTTCTGTCAAAATTTGAGATACCATGGTTGTTGTGGAAGTTTTGCCATGGCTACCGGCGACGGAGATGGATTTTTGTTTGGACACAAGTAAGTGCATAAACTCAGATCGATGTTTCAAAGGAATGTTCTGTTCTTTGATACGATTGAATACTTCTTTGTGTTTATCATTGATGGCAGAACTATAGGCAACCATCTGAATTCCATTCAATGGAATTTCTTCAATCGAATGATATAAAACCACCCCGCGTTCTTTTAAATAATCAGTAATTTCAGAATTTTTTTGATCGTATCCTATGACTGGGATATTTAAATCAAGTGCCATATGGGCTAAACTCGACATTCCACTTCCACCAATTCCTAAAAATAAGATAGGTCCCTTCATCATTTCCAAGGCCTACTTAGTTTCCGAAAAAAAATACGAAACAGTTTGGTAAGCAGCATTCACATTGGAAAGTGCTAAACTAACATGACCCATTTCGCGTAACACTTCAGAATGATCCTTCCAGGATAATAGAAATTTTACCAATTGAGTTGGATCATCACTTGTTGAATGAATGGTGACAGCTGCACCTTCCTTCTCAAGATAGTTTGCATTTGCCTTCTGGTGGTTATCCGCCGCAAAAGGATATGGGATTAAAATCATAGGCAAACCAAAAACCAAACACTCGGCAACAACACCTGCACCAGACCTTGCGACAACCAAATTTGCCCATTCATAATTTGGTTTCATGTCATTGGCATAGGATATAATCTCTGCGTCATCATTTGCTTTTTTCTTTGTTTCGTCATAAAGGTTTGTACCTGTTAACAAACGAAATTTATACTTTGTGGAAATTTCAGAATTTTCCATCGCCTTAAGGATCATTTGGTTAAGTTGTCTTGCACCTTGTGATCCACCTAACACGAGAACATTGATTGTGTTTTTTTTGCCTTCATGTAGGTTTTCATTTTGACGGATGTTTAAATGTTCAGGAACAACTCGTTTTCGAATCGGATTTCCAATGATTTTTCCTGGGATATTAAATTCTTCTACGATTGGAAAACTAAAGGCAATTTTTTTGGCAAATTTTGAAAAGACACGAGTGATTTTTCCTGGTACACAATTTTGTTCACAAAGGTACAAAGGTTTTCGAAACAGAATGGCATAAAGAATTGCAGGTAAACTGGAATAACCACCCATTCCGATGACTGCATTTATATGTAACCTTCTGAATACAAAAATCGTTTTGATAAATGGTAAAATGAATAAAATAGGATAAAGAATCGTTTTGATTCCTCCCAATTGGGGGATATTATGCCAAATCACTTCACAAGGAGGGTTTAAAAGATCTGGATTGTTTTGGTTTCGCACGAGTGAATGGATGAATACAGAATCAAAACCAAACACATTAACTTTTTCACTTAGTATCTCTGCGAGTGCTACTCCAGGTGAGATATGCCCACCTGTTCCACCCGCTGCAATCAATATCGATCCACTCATACGACCAAATTCTCTTTACACGTAATGTTGGCAAGAATTCCGAAAAGGATAAAAATTGTAAGTAAGGAAGAACCACCATAACTTAAGAAAGGAAGAGAAATTCCCGTTACAGGCACAATTCCTGTGATCACAAATAAGTTTAAAATGGTTTGGAATCCGAATAAAATCAGAATTCCCGCACCTAAAAAGTATCCCAGTTTATCCTTGGTCCTTTGTAAGAGTAAAAAAATTCGAACCATCAAAAACAAAACAACTAAAAGAAAAAAACAAAATCCAACAAAACCAAAATCTTCCACATAGGAAGACAATACAAAATCTGTATGGCTGTATGCTAAATACCTGTGAGCATAACCTGTACCAATCGCTTTTCCGCTGGTACCACCATCAAAAAAAGCCCGAAAACTTGTCACCAATTGGTGTCCTTCATCAAACCGAAACTTATAAGGGTCGAGCCATATCTCGAGTCGTTTTTTACGATAACCCACTTGTGTCACAAGTACAACTAAAAGTGGAATCACTGATGCACCTAAAATAAACAAACGTTTCATGGGGAAACCAGCTAACAAGACAAAGAAAAATAGAACAAGTAACAATTCAACTGTGGTACCAAATGCAGGTTCAATGACAATGAGCAGTAAAGTTAAAAAGATAACAACTAGGGAGATGATCTTCTTTTGATCCCATTTGATCTTTTTAAAATCAAAGTTATAGAAGAAGTAAGATGCAAAGAGTAAAATACTAATCTTCGAAAATTCAGAAGGTTGGATTTGAAATCCTGCAATTTGGATCCAACGGTTAAAACTACGTCCATAGCTGGTTCCTACAGACTTACCCAATCCAGGTATGAAAACTGCTATTAGTAATAATAGACTAAGGAGAGAAAAAACAAAAGACCATTTAACCAAAAATTGGTATGGTATTTGGCAAAAAATTAGAAATAAAACTACTCCTACTGCACCCCATAACAATTGTTTTCTTAAGTAATAATAGGAATCAGAAAACTCTCTTTCAGCTGGGATCACAGAAGCACTGAACATCACAATGATTCCCATTCCAAATAGTAAAAACATGAAAAATAACATTGGTCCATCAAAACGAGACGAACCAAAACGTAATAAATTTCGTATGGAACGAAATATTTCCATTATTGGATTTTTAAAGTTGAGAGAGTGATGATCGCAAGAATGATCCCTATGATCCAAAATCGGATCACCACTTTTTCTTCTGACCAACCTGAGAGTTCAAAATGATGGTGGAGAGGAGCCATTTTAAAAATTCGTTTTCCCGTTAATTTAAATGATCCTACTTGCAGAATCACACTGACCGCTTCAGCCACAAAAATTCCGCCAAGAATCACGAGTAAAATTTCCTTCTTTAACATAATGGCGACAAGCCCAAGGGTTGAACCTAAAAACAAAGATCCTGTATCTCCCATAAACACCTGTGCGGGATGGCAATTGAACCATAAAAAACCAAGTAAAGCACCAGAAAGTCCAGCAAGAAAAACAGAGTATTCGTGAGAACCTGGTAGATAAGGAATGTGCAAATAATTGGCAGCAGAAGGAGTGCCTGATACGTATGAAATCAAGGCAAAAGTGGCAGTTGAAATCACAACTGTTCCAGATGCCAACCCATCTAGACCATCCGTTAAATTTACTGCATGAGAACTACCGATTAACACTAGTATTGCGAAAGGAACAGCGAAAATACCCAAATTCCAAACTGGACCCTTCACAAAAGGTAAAAATAAATCAGTGATTGTGAAAATGATTCCTTTTTGTGGATTTGTATTGGATTTACCAGTATAATAGAAGTATAAGGTAGTGATTGTCACTGCAAAGAGGATAGTCACAACAAATTTGGTTCTTGCTCTCATTCCTCCTTTAATTTTTTTAACAGACTTCATATAATCATCTGTAAAACCAAGTCCAGCAAATAGTATGGCAGAGATTAAAAGTAAAATGACGTTTAAGTTGGACAAATTACCCCATAACAATGTTGAGATGGTTAATGATAAAATCATAATCAATCCACCCATTGTAGGTGTTCCCGATTTGGTTGCATGGGACTGTGGCCCATCATTTCTCACTGATTCACGGAATTTTAAGGATAATAAAAAGGAAATGAGTGATTTTCCAAAAATAAAAGTGATAAACATAGACGTAAGCCCAGCCATCATCGCACGTAGAGTCACATAACTAAAAACTCTTAAAAAACCATAATCATTGCCAAATGTTTCATAAATCCATTGGAACATACTGTATCCTCTATCGTTAGGTGTTTAAATTTAAAAATGCATTTTCTATTTCTTCAAAATCAACGAACTTAATTTTCTCTTTTCCGAGAATTTGATAGGTCTCGTGACCTTTACCTGCGACAACCAAAATTCCATCCTTTTCTAACAAGGAAACTGCTCGCCTAATTGCAGTGCTTCGGTCTGTAATTTTTTCATACCGTTTGAAACCACGTGAAAAACCTGCTTCAATCTCATCGAGAATTGTTTCGGGATTTTCGGTTCTTGGGTTGTCTGATGTTAAAATGACAAAATCAGCTAAGGTTTCGGCAATTTTTGCCATTTGTGGACGTTTTGTTCGGTCACGATTACCACCACAACCAAACAAACAAATGATTTGTTTCGGTCGAATTTCTACACAACTCTTTAAGATATTCTCCAATGCATCTGGTGTATGGGCATAATCTACTACTGCTATGCGAGATTTGTCTGGATAAGGAACTACATGGAAACGTCCAGGAACTGTAGGGATTGTATCGACAGCTTTGACCACATCATCCCATGGAAATCCAAGTTCGTATGCAATGGACATTGCAAATGCTGTATTAAAAACATTAAAATTACCGAGTAAGTTTGTGTGAACCGTTCTCACCTCGATAAAAGGGAGATTTTTTTCCTTTTTATGGAATCTGTATTCACTTCCAAGTAACGAAAGTTTTGTGTTACTATAATGAAATTCTCCAGATTTTCCTAGGATATAGATGGGTGATTTTAAATTAGCTTCTCTTATCCTTTGGATCATTTTGTCACCAAAGGATACATCGCCAGCGACAAGACCAAATTTATTTTTTACCGATGACTGTTCGAGTAATTGAAAGATTTTAAACTTACTTTCAAAATAATCATCCATACTTTCATGAAAGTCTAAATGGTCCTGGGTTAAATTCGTAAATCCTGCACAAGTAATTTCAATACCTGAAACCCTTCCCAGTTTTAATCCATGGCTACTCATCTCCATGAAAACATATTCTACACCTTCTTCTACCATCTCTTTGAGTAATAAGTTAAGAGAAGAAGCATCTGGTGTTGTATAACCCGATTCTAAAATACGATCTAAAATTTGAATTTGGACAGTACCAATGAGAGCAACTTTTTTACCTAATTTTTTAGCGATATGGAACAAAATAAAGGTTAAGGAAGTTTTTCCATTTGTACCAGTGATACCTATGATTTTCAATTTTTTGGAAGGATAACCCAGAAGTAAGGATGCTAATTTTCCATGTAAATCACCTAACGGTTCTTCTGATTCCAATACTGTGGTAAATAAACTGAGTCCATTTAGTTTTAAATTTCGTTTGGAGACCAGAACGACTTGGCAACCTAACTTGTGAGCCATTTGTAAATATGATTCTAATACATCATCATTACCCAAAGGAAGGACAAAAATATCCTTGGAGGTTAGTTTGCGACTGTCAGCCCAAACATAGTGAACTTCAAAGTCACCTTCTCCTCTTATGAGTTTAATCTCTGGAATTTTTTTTAGGATATCAATGAGTTTCATGGATTTGACTTAGCGGGTGATTCAGGAATTGGTGGTAGTTCGATTGTAACAGTTCGATTGCCAAGACTGATGGGTAAAAATTGATATGTCCTTCTATACAATGTTTCAATTCGTTCTGCTGATGTATATGATACAATTCCAATTTTTAATTCGTCATTCTTTCGCTTTAACTCTTCTTTGGTGGTTGTCCTTTCATGGATAAACCTTTGTAATTTGGCCTTTTCCAATCCTTGCCAAACATGGAAGAAAAAAAATCCTAAAAATGGGAACAACAAAACGAGTCCTTGGAGAGGTTCCAAAAATTCGAAAACCATTTTGGGGAATGTTTTGAATGATAAAGTTATTTTTCCCATCTACTTTCTTTTATCGGTTCAATTTTTCGAAGACCTCTTAATTTTGCTGACCGCGAGGCTCTGTTTTCTTTGATTTCCTGGTCCGTTGGTAAGATCGGTTTTTTGGTAAGGATTTCAAATTCGTCTGTTGCTTTTAAGTCCCGGAATGTCCATTTCACAATTCTGTCTTCCAAAGAATGGAATGAAATACAAGATAGAACTCCCCCCAATTGTAGGCAGTTTGCAAGTGTACGAATTCCCTTTTCTGCATGGACTAATTCTTCGTTCACTTCAATTCGTAACGCTTGGAAAATACGAGTCGCAGGATGTGATTCCTTTGGCCAAAATTTTCTAGGGATAGATGCTTCCACGAGTTTCACAAGATCAGTGTTGGTTTCGAATTTTTTTTTGTGTCTCGACTGTACGATGTTATTTGCGATTTTTAGGGCCCAACGTTCTTCTCCGTATTCCCAAAATACCTTTTTTAAATGTAGAACAGAACTATAATTCACAACATCGGCAGCTGTTTTTTGGCCTACTTGTGGTTCGAGACGCATATCCAAAGGTTCTTCGTTTTTAAAGGTAAACCCTCTCCCTGAATGTAGAAAATGGAAAAGTGAAACTCCTAAATCTACGAGAGCTCCGTCAAGTCCTGAACACCCCACTTCTTCCAGTAAGGTCCTGTCCACTTCTGAAAAGTTCATCTGAAAGGCGTGTACCCGATCTAAAGAGCCAATTTCCTTTTGGATTTCTTTTTTTGCCCGTTCTAACATGACGGCATCACGGTCAATGAGGATGAGTTTTGCTTCAGGGAAGGTTTTTAAGATCAGTTTGGAATGACCACCCTCTCCAGCTGTCCCATCCAAAAACCACATTGGTTTTGGATTTTGTGCCAGTTGTAATAAGGAAATGACTTCGTTCGGAAGGACCGGTATGTGGGGAGATTCTAACACTGTTACTTTCTTACTGTATAGCTGTCAAAATCCTTGCAATCCTTTAATCCTTCTCTGAGATTGAAAGTATCCATGAGTTCCTATGAAGAACATTCCCTACGAAAAAACCTCTTTAGTGTTGGCAAATTAGGTTATGCCAAAGGGGACAGACCCAATGTGGAATGTATCCTTTGTGGTGTCAGAGACAAAAACGAAATCGTCCCCAACTTAACCATTGCGGAAACGGATCTCTCCATCGTATCCATCAATTTATTTCCGTACAATCCTGGACATATCATCATATTCCCAAAACGCCATATCATCAGTTATTTGGAACTAACGAATGAAGAGGCTTTGGACATCCACGTTCTCACCCAAAAAACCATGAGGATTTTAGAAAAACAATGGAAGGTACAAGGTTTTAACACTGGATACAACCTTGGAAAAAACAGCGGAGGATCCATCCCTCATATCCATGAGCACATTGTTCCTAGGTTTCCCAATGAAGCAGGATTTTTAGATGTTCTCTCCAATACAAGGATCGTCATCTATGAACCCTATCAAATGTGGGAAGACCTAAAAACTCTTTGGTCGAAGGAAGAAACGTAAACCCCTTACACTTTTTTCTGGTAAATCGTATGACCCAAAAATTTGAATTGGTCAGAGATTCCAAACATTGTCTCGGAATGTCCTAAAATCAAATACCCTTTTGGTTTTAAACTGACTTCAAAATTCTGGAACAATGTTTTTTGAGTTGGTTTGTCAAAATAAATCACAACATTCCTGCAAAAGATTAAGTCGAGTTTGTCCGTAATGGGAAAAGGAAAATGCAATAGGTTAATTTGACGAAAGTCAACCAGTGCCTTTAAGTGAGGTTTTACTTCATAAAAGACATGGTCTTTTTCAGTGAATTGGTTGAAGTGTTTTTTCTTCAATGTTTCGGAAACTGGTTCCAATCGATCATCCCGGTACACACCTTTTTTGGCAGTGTTGAGTACTTGGGTATCAATGTCTGATGCATAAATTTTACAATTCCAACCTGGTTTGTTTTGAAAATAATCATACACAGTGATTGCAATCGAATAAGGTTCCTCTCCTGTGGAGGATGCAGAACACCAGATCCGTAAGGTTTTTGCTGACCCCGATTCGGCGGCTTCTTTTTCCAGCTGAGGGAAATAATCATTTTTTAAAAATTCAAAATGGTGGTTCTCACGAAAAAAATCAGTTTTATTCGTTGTTATGCGATTGATGAGTTCTTGCATCTCTTGGGTCGCAAAATTTTGATCCATTTTGAGTTTAGCCACGTAATCCTCAAAACTTTGGATTCCGAGTGTACGTAACCTCGCGTTAAGTCTGGACTGCACCATGATTTTTTTGTGCGGAGCAAGGAAAATTCCTGCTTGTTTGTACACTAAATTTTTGATGAATTCAAACTCGGCATCACCGATTGTGTTTAAAGATGTTCGAAAGTCCAATTTGCCCTCACGAAGATTCAACAGAGTTTTTTGATTCTGACAAGTTGTTTTTTCCAATGGAGGTAGCTTCTTGAAGATTGGTATCGTAAAACACCTAAATGCGCGTCCACTTACCCTTTATTTTGAAAAGTCTCCTGAATTTACCCCTGTGTACGAGAACCCAAGTGTCCTCATTGAACTACTCAAACAGGGAGAACTCGACTGTGCCCTTGTTTCTTCCATTGAATGTGAACGAAACAAGGACCAATTTGATTACACAAAGATTGTAGGAGTTTGTGCTCGTGATGTTGTTCGTTCTGTTTTGTTCTTTCAAAATCAAATGGAACCCGGGATTCCCAATGTAGTGTATACAGACAAAGGTTCCAGATCCAGTGTATGTCTATTACAATGTTTATTCCATTTGGAATATGGGAAAAAAATAGAAGTGATCCCAACCGATGCAAAGGAAATTTCCAAAATGATGGATTCTGGGATTGGTTCCCACTTATTGTTTGGTGACCATGCCCTTTTGCAAACACCTATCGATGGATACCGCGCCATTGACCTTGCCGAATGGTGGAATCGAATCACAGGACTTTATTTTTGTTTTGCGTTTTGGGCTTATCCAAAGCGAAAAGAATGGGACAACCAAATCTTTTTAAAAGCACTCGAGTATGGACTGAAAGAACTTCCAACCATCATCAGTGAAGAAAAACGCCTTCCCATCGCCATAACAGAGCGTTATCTCAAACAAGAGTTACATTATATCCCTGAGAAAAAAAATTTAGATGGGTTTGCCTTATTCATTGAAACCGCAAAAGGATTAGGCCTACTCTAATTCAAAAAAAACGGATTTTGTATTCCCAGGTTTTTGTATCTGGATTTTCTAACGTTTCTTGTAAAGGGATTTGGTAGACCAAATTACCAAGTCCAATAAAACCACGATTGGAACTACATTCAGAATCTTTAGGGAATAAAACTTTAAATTGGATTTTTCCTTCCCTTAACAACCGTGATGTTTCCGATATGATTTTTTTCTCTCCAGCACTGGAATCAAGAATTGCATTGTCCGTGAGATTCGGGAAGTCACGTTTGACAGTCAAAGATCTTGGTTTTTGTTTGATCGAAAATGTACCAATAAGAACACCTTCAAGATGAACGGGATCTTCAAAGTCCAATTTATAAGAAACTTTTCCTTTTCGTTTGAAATACATATCCGTTGTTTCTGATTTTTCTAATTCTCGAAACGTAAAATCTCTTACTTGTAAATTGTTATTCGATTTCTTTTTAACAGATATTAGGATTTCTTCTTTCGAAGTGGGTAAAAATTTAATTAGGGATTCGTTAGAATCCTTTTTAAGTGGAACCGTGTAAGTAATTTCAACCGTTCCAGAACTCATTTTACGAAAGAGAATGGTCTCTTCGTATTCAAAACAACCATAACAGAAAAGGAGTAAAAATGGAAAAAAACGAAACACACCCTAGACTTCCCCATAGAGAAAATCTAGGGTCAAGGACTATTTCGAAACGGGGTAAGCTTCGTTCCCGTGTTCCAAAATATCCAATCCTAACAATTCTTCTTCTTCCGAAACCCGAAGGCCAACCGTCTTTTTGATCAAATAAAATACCAAAAGGCTCACGGGAAATGCCCAGAAAAATGCAGTTACAACTCCAATCGCCTGTGCAGCAAATTGGGCAAAACCGGCTCCATAAAATAAGCCTGTATCGAGACTAAAAAGTCCATAGGCCAAAGTCCCCCAGGCACCACATACACCATGAACAGAAACTGCACCTACGGGGTCATCAATCCTTTGTTTGTCTAAAAAGAGAACGGAAATGATGACAAGGACTCCTGCCACAAGTCCAATGAGAACGGCACCGAAGATACTGACATTATCACAAGGTGCAGTGATCGCAACAAGTCCTGCTAGACCACCATTTAAGGTGAGTCCAATTTCTGGTTTTTTGAATAAATACCATGTAAGAACCATAGCACTGATAGCACCGGCACAAGCTGCCATATGTGTCACAACAGCAATTTTGGCAAAACTTCCCCCTTCGATCGATGTCGTCGAACCAGGGTTAAAGCCAAACCATCCAAACCATAAAATAAAAACACCAAGTGCTGCCATCGACATATTGTGACCAAGAATCGGATACACACGACCATCGGATTGGAACTTACCCATACGTGGTCCAACTACGATTGCACCTGCAAGCCCTGCCCATGCTCCGATGCTATGAACAACTGTTGACCCAGCAAAATCATGAAACCCAACTCCTTCTCCACCACCAAGTCCTAATGTTTCGAGAAAACCTGTTGAGATCCCTAGTAAACTCCCCCAAGCAAAAGAACCAAACACGGGATAAATGAAAGCAGTGATCACCACAGAGAAAATCAGATATGCTGAAAATTTTGTACGTTCTGCCATTGCTCCGGAAACAATCGTTGCGGCTGTGGCAGCAAATACAATCTGGAAGATAAAAAATGTATACTTGGATGGATCCATACTTCCATCCTCTGCATTGATGAGAGATTCTGCAAATGATGGCAGACCAATTCCAAATCCACTCACAATTTGTGGACCAAACATAATTGAAAAACCAATGAGCCAATACGCTATGGCTCCCACTGTTAAATCGGAAAAGTTTTTCATGAGAATGTTCACTGCATTTTTAGCACGTGTGAATCCCGCTTCCACATAGGCAAAACCAGCTTGCATAAAAAATACAAGGAAAGCAGCAATACACGTCCACACCCAATTTGCTTCTTGTTTTGTGGTTTCCAATGCCAGTTTTGTCTCTGCCAGTGAGGTTTTGATCTCTGCCATTTCCTTGGCAAGTGATTCCAAACTATCTTTGTCAGGGGTAACGACTGTTTCCGCAAATACATTACTTACTAACAGTAATCCTATCAAACTAAAATAAACTCCGAAATATCTCATATAACGTTCCTTAACTGACCTTTTGGGTATGTGATTCTAATCTCAAAAGCGAAGTTTTTAATTCCAGATTTTGAGGTGTGTTTTTTACGCCTTGTTGTAATACCTTAATCGCTTTTGGTTTCGCATTTTCTTTTAAATAACACTGCGCAAGTAAAATACTCGCTTTGGCAAAACTATGGTCACTGGAGAGTGCCATCTTTAACGCCCGTTTTGCTTCTGAAATCATCCCAGCTTTGTAATAAGCTCTGCCCATCATAAAATGAGAAGCAGCTGTATTATCACCGGAAGTTCTTATATACTCTTCTAAATAACGAATTGCCTCAGTATACTTTCCATCTCGGTAATACATTTTTCCAAGAAATACCAAGATCTCTTTTAAGGAAGAATCGATACTAAATGCTTTGAGAGCTTGGGCGTAGGCTTCCTCCATTTTCATCTTGGAATTGGATTGTTTTGCCAATTGGATGTAATGAGATGCTTCAGGAATGGAATCACCACAATATAGAAAGAGAAAACTTAAGTCGTCTCCATTCGGAACTTCTCCTTGGTAAGTACGGAAACGTTTGATAAAAGAGGATGCTAATTTTTTTAAATCCACTTTTCCTCTTCCTTCAATGACTAGTTTTTCTCTCTCATCATGTAACCAAGTTTGGATTCTCTCAACTCCTACCTCATCTTTTAAATGGTTTCTTTGTTCACTGAATCCATCTGAAATCAAAAGTAAAAAGTCACCAGGCTCGAGTTTCCCTTGTTTTTCCTCATAATCGATTTTGCGAACTGGCAAAATTCCAAGAGGAACTCCTTTGGTGTCATATTGGATGAAGGTATCATCGGAAGCTTTGTAATGTAACATCCGTTGGTGGCCTGCATTCACATAACCAAAAGTATAATCGCTAAAAATTCGTACCATAAAGGCAGTGAAGTAGGTAGATTCCGGGAGTTGTTCCCGTAATTTTTCGCCTAACTCTTCCATGATTTCTGTGAGACCAAGTCCTGCCATGACAGAACGACGGAACTGATGGTGGATTGCCATTGTCACTAGAGCTGCTGGAATTCCATGACCCGATACATCAATGTTAATGGCAGTTAACGAATGTCCTTGCCTTACGATGTCGACTAAATCTCCACTGACTTCTGCCATAGGTTCGTAATGGCTTGCAAAATAGATTCCATTCCAAGCACTTAAGTCTTGGGGTAGGATTTGGCTTTGGACATTTCGACCCATTTTCAAATCCCACTCTAATTGGTTTAGGATGGCAGCTTCTCTTGCCCTTGCAGTGACAAGTCCTTCAATCAAGCGCACTCCATACAAGGCAAGTGCCAGTTGGGAAGTTAAAGCTTCTAGAATTTCCAAGTCATCGATGATATAAAAATTTTCCCTTTCACTTTCAACAGCGAGAGTTCCAAGGATTTCTTCCTTTTGCATGATAGGGACACACATCACCGATTTTGTTTTTTCCCCTTCATCAAAGTAATGAGCAGAACGGGACAAATCGTTTACAAGGATTGGTTCTTTGGTTTCAAATACTGTCCCAGAGTAACCCTCACCCATTTTTAAATTCCTGCGAGGTGGTTCTGTTTCTTTGACAAATTTGACTGGGACTAAGAACTCTCCATCCCATAACCTAAGTGTCGTGTTGTCCGACTCAAATATTTCCTGGCATATCAGGATGACTTTTGAAAAGAGTTGGTCTTCTCTATCTAAATTGGCAAATTCTTTGGAGATATAAAGGAGGATTGCAATTTTATCTTTATCTGTTAATCCTCCCACAACTTTGTTCTGTCCGCGGAAGTTGACGAGCATTCGTTTGGAAACTTTGAAATCAACCATATTGGATACCTTTCCCATTGAGATGCAAGTATCGTACCGACGATGCATCTCGCCTAAAGAAGTAAAAATATCCTATAATTCTCTACAAACTGGACGAAATTTGCACAAAACGTTAAAACTGTGTTTATGGAAAACTACCAAAACGCCTATTTTGTAAGCAAATGATGTTCTTGATTAGAACTGTGTCTGTACTTGTAGGGCCATCCTGGATTCTCCTCCATCCCTTTCTTTTATATTGATGCCAGACCTTTGGAGAGAAACTGCATAAAACAATCCTTCACCAAACCAACTGGGGAATAATGAACCCGCAACTCCGATTGATCCTGTCGTAAAACCTCGTAAACTTTGTTCCATACGAATTTCTCGACCAACACCTGTTAAAACCTGAAATGAATCCATTTTTCCAATCGCCAAACTGATATTACCCGAATACATAGTCTTGACGGGATATGGTATAAATTGTGATTTATGATTTAAATCAACTGATGTGCTTTCATAAAATTTCCTGGAACCTTCCAATTGTAATTCCAACCAATCGTTCCATTTATAGCCAAATCCTAACATTAACCTTTCTGGTAATTTTTCCTTCAAACGTTCTGACCCTAAGTATTCATCAAATCGATAAGTGCCTGGTGATTCCAATAAAATCCCAATTCTAAAATTTTCATATTGAATGGCTGTGGAAAAAGAAACATTCCATGAATAGGAACTATAACCTCCAAGTCTCCCAGATACTCCAGGACCGACTTGGATGGCAAAAGAAACATAAGGATTGAACTTCCAATTGACAAATGCTTGGAATGCATAATTAGAAAACCTTTCATCTGCTGGAAACGAACGTAAGTAAACAGGTTTTCCACGTACTCCGAATCCTAGTGATTCAGAAAAAGAAAGATACCCCGCACCAGATAAATACAAAGGAGAAAAGTTTGGATTCGCATAACTGGAATTTGTAGAAACATCTAACATATGTTTAGATTGGTATGATAAAAAAGCAGTATTCCCATACAAACTTGCCATTGGATTGGAACTTACTACACCTTGAGATGAAAGTCCAAGTAAATAAGCAGAAGGATAGGCAACATCATACCCAGAGATTTGGGCATGTAAGGGAAAAAGGGAAAAACTACCAAAACATAAAACCGAAACCAACCATTGCCATTTTGATTTGAAAATCATTTACTGCCATTCCTCCATAGATTTACTGGAAAGAAAAGGGAATTCTTATGACAAAACCGATGTACAAACAATTTCGCTCTCCACAAGGGTGGTATTCTTTTTTATTTCCAGTCACCTGGGAACATATGGTTGTAGAAGAAATTCCAGCATTTTTCCATCCAGAAGGTGGTGGAGCCTTACAAGTATATGCTTTTGAATCAAAACTCGAATATTTTGATGTTGATAAAGAATTAGAAAATTATCTCAAAATTCACGAAATTGATTACGACCCAGAGAAAGTTGCGGTTTTTGAAAATAACGAAGGATCAAGTATTCGGGCTTGCGAATTCCAAAGAGAAGACCGTGTTTGGATGGTTTATCTAGTGGCAAATAAAGAAAGAATGATCCTCTTAACTTACAATTCTGATGAAGAAGTGGGAGATGAATTATTCCAACAATTAACCAATATCATAAGTTCTGTAAGGTTTTTGAATTAATTTCTTTCCTTTTTTACTTTACAGTTTCCTAAATCGATATAGTCTCTAGTCCACCGTTTTAGATGGAATCAGGAGTAACTATGAAAAAAATAGGTTATGGAATTGTTGGGTTTATTGCCTCAATTCTTTTAATCATTATCATCGCATTTGTCTTTGCAGGAAGTATCATCACTCCGAGCTTTCTAGTCAAACAAATTGAATCTTCCTTAAATGTCAGAGCACATGTTGAAACAGTAAATATCAATCTCTTCAATGTTCTTTCAGGCATTGAAATTGAAGGGATCATCCTTGCACCAAGAGATGAGATTGCGAATAAAGGAATCCCTCTCGAAGAAAGGAAGTCCAAACCAAAAGGTACGATCCAACTTGGTAAAGTCGATGTCAAAATTTCTTTCTTAGCTCTCTTAACAAAAACCGTTAAGGTCAACAAACTCGTCTTAAAACAACCTAATATCGCGCTTACTATGTATGAAGATGGTGGTAATAATTTAACTTCACTATTCAAAACTCCCAAAATTGTGAATGGTGAAAAAAACCCTGCACTTTCTCCTGAGGCATTAGCTGAGAAAAAAGCAGAAGCAGAAAAGGAGGCTAAAGAAAAAGCAAGTGAACCACCTTCTGGTCCATTTTCGATCAAGGACATTCCGATTGCGATTCAAATGAGTCTTGTTGGAATCCAAGAAGGAAATATCCAAGTGAATATGCGAAAAACTGGCCAACAAATCCTCGTCCAAAAATTGGATTTGGAATTAAAGGACATTGATATTGATGGAAGTAATTTAGCTTCGCATAACAGCCTAAAGGTAAATTTTGATACTGATGTAACGATCATCGGGAAAAACAAAAAAGAGGCTGCAAAGTTTTTACTGGAAACCGGTGGAAAGGTAACTCCGTTTGTGGAAAAAACAGGTTTAGTGAATCCGAAGGTAATTTACGAAGTCACCATGAAAGAAGATTCGTTCCTTTCTGGTTTTGCGGCCTTTGATGCCATTGCAGGTGAACTTCCGGCTCTCAACCAAGCTGGACTCAAACTAGACAAATTAAAGGAAAAAGCGGAACTTAAAAAAGATGTAAGTTTCCAAGTTGAGTATAGCAACGGAAAGGTAACTTTCCTTGACGAACCTACTTTCCCTACTAAAAATTATGACCTACAAATCACAAAAGGATCCTACATCGTAACCACTACCAACTACCATGAAATGAGAATGGGAATGTTATACGATGAAGCGGAATCTAAAAAATCACTGGCTTCGGTAGATGAAAAAATCAAACAAGCCACCAAAGGCCAAGGGGATCCAAAAGAACTTCGGAATAAAATCGTAGGGAATTTGGTAAAGGATGAACGTTTGTTTATTCCTTTTAGAACCTATGGTGATATTCGAAATCCAAATGTAGAACTTGGTGTTGGAATAGGAACGTTAACAGACCTCATAGGTGGGGCTGTCAAAGAAGTGATCAAAGGAAAAGCAGGAGACGCCTTAAAAAAGATTCCTGGTGCAGGGAATGCGTTAAAAGGATTGGGATTTTAGTTAGAAACCAATATCCGCAAATTTTCTCAGTACAAAAAAAAGGGACTAATGACTTAGTCCCTTTTTTATTAGATTGGATGATCCGTAAAACTTTAGATTTTTACTTATCTTCCACCACTGGATCTTTTTCTCATACTAGCATCCAAAACTTTTTTGCGAAGACGCAAACTTGCAGGTGTTACTTCCAAAAGTTCATCATCATCTAAAAATTCAATGGATTGTTCCAAAGTGAGTTTCTTAGGTGGAACAAGGCGGATGGCTTCATCCGATCCCGAAGCACGAACGTTAGTGAGTTTTTTCTCACGCACTGGGTTCACTTCTAAATCTGTATCCCTACTATTCATCCCAAGGATCATACCAGGATAGACAGCTACTTGTGGTTCAATGAAAAGGTCCCCACGTTCTTGCACTTTCCATAAAGCATACGCAGTAGATTCCCCTGAGTCCATAGAAATGAGGGCTCCGTTTTTACGGCCAGGGATTTCACCCTTGTATTTGTCAAAACGTAAGAAGCGGCTAGACATCACTCCTTCTCCACGTGTTTCCGAAATAAAATGCCCTCTAAATCCAATGAGACCTCTTGTTGGAATTGTGTATTCCACGCGAGTGATACCAGAAGTATGAGCATCCATTCCTGTTAACTCACCCTTACGGCGGTTTAGTTCTTGGATCACAGCTCCTGTGTATTGGTCTGGAAGGTCCATTACGAGTGTTTCGTAAGGTTCAATCTTTTCACCAGCTTCATTGTGTTTGATGATTACTTCGGGACGAGATACTTGGAGTTCGTATCCTTCTCTTCTCATGTTTTCAATGAGGATGGATAAGTGGAGTTCCCCACGTCCTAAAATTTTGAAACGATCTTTGTCTTCAGTTTCTTCCAAACGAAGAGCTACGTTGGTTTCGAGTTCGCGGTCTAGGCGTTCACGAAGGTTTCTTGTAGTGACAAACTTACCTTCTTTCCCAGCAAACGGTGAATTGTTTACCATAAAGAACATCGATACAGTTGGTTCCTCTACTTGTATCGCAGGAAGAGGGAGTGGATTTCCTAAATCACAAACTGTATCTCCAATGAACACATCCGGAATCCCTGCCATGGCAACGATGTCTCCAGATCCAGCTTCGTCGATTTCGTAACGAGTGAGTCCTTCGTAACCATACAGTTTTGTGATTTTATAATTAGCTGTAGTTCCGTTTGTTTTGGCAAGAGTGACATCAGCACCCTTTTTCATCGTTCCTTGGTAAATTTTACCAATGGCAATACGACCCACATACTCATTATAATCCAGTGCTGTGACTTGGAATTGGAGTGGTTTGTCACTTTCGTTCTTCACTGCAGGCACATGTGCCAAAACCTTATCTAGAAGTGGTTCAATATTGGATCCTGGAACTTCTGAAAGTTGGTTTACTGCCCAACCTTGTTTGGCAGAAGCATAGATGATAGGAAAGTCTAACTGTTCTTCGGTGGCACCTAGGTCACTAAACAAATCAAATACTTTGTCTACGGAAAAACCTGGTCTTGCCCCTTCACGGTCTACTTTGTTCACAACCACGATGGGTTTGTGTCCGAGTTGGAGTGATTTTCCAAGCACAAACCGAGTTTGTGGCATTGGTCCGTCGAATGCATCCACGAGTAATAGTGTACAGTCTGTCATGGACAGAACTCGTTCCACTTCTCCTCCGAAGTCAGCGTGACCTGGAGTATCTACGATATTAATGCGAGTTCCTTTGTACTTTACCGAAGTGTTCTTGGCAAGGATCGTAATCCCTTTTTCCTGTTCCAAAGTGTTGGAATCCATGATTCTTTCTCGGTCTTCTTTTGCGGTTACGGCGCCCGTATGGCGAAGGATACAATCTGTTAGTGTCGTCTTACCGTGGTCGACGTGTGCGATGATGGCGATGTTGCGAATTTCCATTGTTTTTACCAGAAATTCCAATCCGCTTAGGCTGTAAATGGGGATTTCAGTTTGACAAGAGGTGCCTGTCAGAAATCCTGGTAAGAACTACATTCGAGAAAGAGATTAGGATAGTTATATGTTCGCCATCATTGAACTTGGAGCCAAACAATTTAAAGTGTCTCCTGACCAGGTATTCGTCGCAGAAAAAACAGGAAACACGGTTGGAAGCACAGTAGAAACGAAAGTCCTACTCCTTTCCGATAATAACAAAGTGAACATTGGTTCCCCAGCATTGTCTGGAGCAAAAGTCACTTTAAAGGTATTAGAAGACTGTAAGGGTGAAAAAATCCACGGTTTCAAATACAAAAAAAGAAAGAACTACAAGAAGTCTTGGGGTCACAGACAACAACTCCAAAAACTCCAAGTAGTTTCGATCAGCGGTTAATTGATTTATAGTACAATTTTTAAAGATATAGGAGGGAAAATCGCAGGAATCCAACTGGAAGGACATTCTCCAAAGAACCTAGGTTCGAAAGGCGAAAATCTTTTGTGTGCCGGAGTCTCCACTCTCGTGCAGAGTGCTCACTCGTATTTGGCATCACAAGGCAGTTTGGAAAGAGAAGAAAAACGAGACGGGTATCTTATGTTTCTCGTCAAACAAAACCAAAAAGATGGCTACCAAAGCCTACTTGCCATGGTTGAGTTTGGTTTGAGAAGTTTAGAACATTCCCACTCAGATGCGATTTCCATCCACAACGAACTAATAAAGGGGTAAACAATGGCTACAAAAAAAGGTGGTGGTTCCACAAAGAACGGTCGTGATTCGGTATCGAAAAGACTTGGTGTAAAAGTATACGGTGGCCAACAAGCAATTGCTGGAAACATTATCGTACGCCAAAGAGGAACTGAATACAAACCTGGTAAAAACGTAGGGATTGGTCGTGATCATACCCTTTATGCACTCGTTGACGGGATTGTGACTTTCGAACACGTAACAAAAGAAAGACAACAAATTTCCGTTTACCCGAAAGCTTAATCCTCTCAATTATAAGAGAGGACAAAACCCGTTTTAGGTCATCCTTTAACGGGTTTTTTTTTGACCAAAGGATATTATGAGCGGATTTATTGACGAAGTACCCATCCAAATTCGAGCCGGACACGGAGGGGCAGGTTCTGTCCACTTCCATAAAGAGAAGTTTGTCGAATTTGGAGGACCTGACGGAGGTGATGGAGGCAAAGGTGGAGATGTGATCTTTGTTGCCGAAGGTCGTATGATGACCTTGGAAAATTACCTACCCGACCGCCTGTATGCCGCAGAGGACGGAGGTCCAGGGCTTGGCCAGAACCGAAATGGAAAAAATGGAGAAGATTTACTCCTAAAAGTTCCCATTGGTACCCAAATCATCGATGCGGTCACCATGGAACTCATTTACGACTTTAGCCATGATGGGGAAACATTTACCATAGCTAAGGGAGGGCGCGGTGGCAAAGGGAATACTTTTTTTAAAACCTCAGTCCAACAAGCACCTCGTTATAGCCAACCAGGTGAAGATGGTGATACCTTCTCTTTACGTTTAGAATTAAAACTCCTCGCTGACATTGGAATTGTTGGATTACCCAACGCAGGTAAGTCGACACTACTTGCCAAAATCACTCATGCACATCCTAAAATTGCAGGATATGCATTTACCACACTATCACCGAACCTAGGTGTGGTGCATAGACATGAAGATTTGTTTCGTTATACAGTAGCAGACATTCCAGGGATCATCGAAGGTGCTTCCAAAGGTGTGGGCCTAGGGATTAGTTTTCTCAAACACATTGAACGTGTACAAGGGATTTTGTTTTTATTTGATGGTGGGAATTTACAATTAGAAGAAGAATTGGAAATGTTACGGAGTGAACTTGGGAATTATAACGAGTCTCTTCTACACAAAAAATACCTGATTGTCATCAACAAAATGGACATTTGGGACAACGACCCTAGTTTTACCGAAGAAATCCAAAAAAACTATTCTTCTCTTGGTGAGATTGTTTGTATCTCTGCTGATAAAGAATCCAATTTGGAATACCTACTGGAACGAATTGATAAAGTATTTTTTCCAGAAAAAGCAAAGTTAGTTTATGAAAACACGTAAGGAATTTTTAGATTCACTCGAAGCCGCAAAACTCATCGTCATTAAAATTGGTAGTGCACGTGTTTCTGGCGAAGAAACCAAAATTAATGATTTTCTATATGATTTAGTGGGAGACATTCGAACCCTACGCGACCAAGGGAAAGAAGTCATCCTTGTTTCTTCTGGTGCGATTGCCCAAGGGAAAAAACTGCTCGTTGATAAAAGTGGAACTGGTGTTTTACCGAATGGCAAAACGTCTCTCGCAGAAAAACAAGCATTTGCTGCTATGGGTCAAAACAAACTTCTCAATTTATATGAAAGTTTCTTTAGCCGAGTGAACATTCCGATTGCGCAAATTTTATTTGGACGCAAAGACTTAAATGAAGATAGCAGTTTCACAAATCTCAAACAAACATTTCGCCAACTTTTGGATTGGGGAATTTTGCCGATCGTCAATGAAAACGATTCTGTATCCACCGAAGAACTTAATTTAGGTGATAATGATATTTTATCAGCCATAGTAGCCTCAATTGTGGGTGCTGACCTGCTTTTAATCCTGACTGGTGTTGATGGATTTTTAGAGGGAAACAGTAAAGTTGATTTGTTTACTGAAATCTCTAAAAAGACGGAATCATTGGCAACAGGGCCATCAGGACCAGGTACAGGTGGGATGTTTACAAAAATCAATGCCGCAAAACTCTTGTTACCATTTGGTATCAAAACTGGAATTGTCAATGGCGAAAAAAAACATGCAATAGGCCAATTTTTCACAAATCAATCGTTTGGAACACTCATCGCCAATGATGGATTCCCTCACCGTATCCCTACTGCTTCCGAAATCCAATCTCACTTTTTTTCTTTTCCTACGGAGTAATTTATGGCTGAAGACTATACCACTTATGCAAAGACCATTGCTACAAAAACAAAGGAAGCAAGTCGGAGTTTAAAACGACTTACCACTAACCAGAAAAATGTGGTATTACTTCGGTTTGAAAAACTGTTATTAGAAAATGAAACCGAGATCATAACAAAAAACCAAATTGATTTAAAAAATGGGAAAGATAAGGGATTAAGTTCCTCTATGATGGATCGTTTACTCCTTGATTCGAAACGAATCCATGGGATGGCAAAGAGCATTGAAGAAATTAGGAACCTACCAGATCCTGTTGGGGAAGTAGTCAGAGGGACCATCCTTCCCAATGGGCTCGAACTTTTGACAAAACGAGTTCCCATTGGTGTAGTGATGACAATTTTTGAATCAAGACCAAATGTCATTGTAGACATTGCATCGTTATCCTTTAAGTCAGGTAATGCTTGTATTTTACGTGGTGGTAGCGAAGCGTATCATTCAAATCTCATTTTAACCTCCCTCTTCCATAAAGCCATCGAAGATTCGAATTTACCTGGTGTGAGTAAGGAAGTTGTCAGTTTTATTGACAATACAAACAGAGAAGCGATGCTTCCCTTTTTCCAATTAGATGATTTAATTGATGTCATTGTCCCAAGAGGTGGAGAGGCTCTCATTCGATTTGTATCAGAAAATAGCAAAATCCCTGTCATCAAACACGATAAAGGTGTAACTAACTTATATTTGTCTGACAAAGCCAACGAAAAAATTGTATTACCGATCCTAGTGAATTCTAAAATCCAAAGACCTGGTGTTTGTAACGCATTAGAAAATTTATTCATCCATAAAAATTACCCAAACACAAAAGTTTTATTACAGGAATTAAAACAAAAAGGGGTTCAAATCCTTGGCGATGAATCCATCCAGTCAATCGATCCTACGATACCTCTTGCATCAGAAGATGATTTTTCAACAGAGTTTTTAGACACAAGACTCAGCGTAAAAATTGTTGGTTCCATTGAAGATGCTATGGAAAATATCAAAAAATATAGCTCAGGTCACACGGAATGCATTTTATCAGAAGACATTACGGAAATCCAAACCTTCCAACAAGGATTGGATAGTGCTGCCATTTTTGTGAATTGTTCCACGAGGTTTCATGATGGTGGTGAGTATGGACTTGGAGCGGAAGTGGGAATTTCAACAGGGAAATTACATGTCAGGGGACCAATGGGACTCATCCACCTAACAACAACTACAACATATGTTACAGGAAAAGGACAAGTCCGAGGGTAAAATGGATGTGGTATTGTTTGGTGGAAGTTTTAATCCCCCACACATTGGTCATAGACATGTGATCTCTTCCCTAATAAAACAGTTCCCCGAATCCAAAATTTATATCTGTCCGAATTTTTTATCTCCGTTTAAATTGAATGAAATAAAATTTTCTAAGGGAGAAATTTGGTCCTTATGCTTATCAGAATTCCAGGAATTTTTATCAGATAATGTAATCTTATGGGATGAAGAGATCAAAAAAGATACTACGAGTTTCACAATCGATACCTTAACGAGTTTACAATCCTTAGAAAAGGATGGTTCCATTTCCCTTGTTATCGGTGAAGACAATTTACAAAATTTTAACCAATGGAAATCGTACGAACAAATACTAAAGAAAATACAAAAACTAATCATCGTAAGACGAAATACAGAATATCCAAATTCAATTTTGATCCCAAACTTCATAGATGAGGAACAATTATTGGTTTTAAATAACCCAATTGTCAAAATGAGTAGTACTGAAATCAGAAACCAACCAAAACATGAGTGGCAAATAAATTCGATTTTACCCCAAACAAAATCCTTACTGGATTCTTATCTTCAAAAAAGGAAATCTTTCGGAGGAGATAAAAAATGAATCTCACTCCCACAGAAGTAAAGGAATGGATACAATTTTTCCAAAAAGAAATTCCAAATCATGTTACCGAGACTAGATGGCAACATATTTTACGAGTGGCATTCTATGCAAAAGAATTAGCTTTGATTCATGGATATGAAGATCCGGATAAAGCCTATTTGGCAGGATTATGCCATGATACCACCAAACAAAAAAAAATGGATGTCCATCAAAGTTTGTTCTCTGAATTTAATTTAGAAACAGACGGAATTCCCTTCCAAGCCTTACATGCTTATTCGGCTCCCCTATTCCTTAAAAAAAATTACGATTTTTATGACAAGGAAATCCAATCCGCCATCCAAAATCATACCTTAGGAAATCCTAACCCCTCGCTATTGGATCAGATCCTTTATGCCGCAGATTTTTTAGGATCAGATTATTGCCATAGGAAAACAGAGTTAGATGATTGGTTTCAAAAAACAAAAGAAAACTTGGATTTTGGCATTTTTATGAAAGCATTCCAAACGATCACATTTCTAATGGAAAAAAAAGAAATCATTCATACACATACTTTTTTAACTTATAACCAATCATTGTTATCATTAAAGGAAATTTTATAAATGTTACGTGAAACAAAAGAAAAACAAACGATACCAGCAAAAACACTTCTCATCATAGCAGGTACCTTTTTTATATTTGCGATTTTGTTTTTAATTTTAAGGTCAAAAACTGGGTTTTCCTTAGATCAAAAATTTTCACAAAGCAAACGAATGCCCATTTTATTTTCAGTTCTGGGTGATAAAGACGAATACCTGTTTTCCTTGTATGCTGAATTTTATCCTAACGAAAGAAAGGCTGCTCTATTTTTTGTGAATCCTAAAACTAGTTTTGATGATGGAGAAAAGTCATTAAAAGAAAAAGGTAGTTCTGCTCCCTCTTATGTTGAATCTGTATTAGAGGATACTTTGGATTCCAACATTCCGTTTAAGATTGTATGGACCAAGGAACAGTTTCAAAATTGGGTGAACTTGCTTGGTGGATTACAATTATTTTTTGAACCAAAGTCGTTACATATCACTAAAAATTATAATCGAAACAAAGAATCATATGTTTTAGACGGTGAAGATTGTTTTGATTGGATGAGTTCACTTTCTGATGATTCAATGATCTCATACTTTCGAAGATTAGAAATCCAAGAGACTGTGATGTTAACTCTTTTCGAAACCATCCATGAAAAACGAGATACCTTGAGTAAACAAAAACTCACCTATTTACATGGCCAAATGACAACAAACCTATCTTCAAAAGAATGGGAAACTTTGGTAGATTTTTTAAAAAAGGAAAAAATCCAATTTGGAGTATCTGAAGTTCCAGGAGAACCAGTGTTACGTCCCAAATACAAAGACCAAATCTTAAAAGCTAACGAAGAAACCATAAAGGTAGCATTTTATAAATTTTCCGGAGAACTTAGGTCTCCAAGTTTTGGCGAAGGGGAAAGAGCAAGAATTGAAGTACTCAATGGAACTGCAAAAAATGGACTTGCCAGATATGGAAAAGTATTACTCAATGATAAAGGTCTGAAAGTTCTCACCGTTGACAATGCTTGGGATTCGAATTTTAAATCCACAGTGATTTTAAATCGTTCTGGAAACACACAATATACAGATTTAATTTCTGAAACATTTCAGGGTAGAAAGGTATTCTTTTCGTTACGAAAAGACTTAGGCCTTGATGCCACTGTTATACTCGGAGAAGACTTTCAAAATTCCAAGGATTAAAATGCCAAATATCAGTTCAGAAACTTTAGAACATCTTAAAAAAATCAAACAAACGTTAATTGATAAAAAATGCGAAAATATTCAATTTCTTGATCTCAAAGACGTTCATTCTTATTTATCATTATTTGTCATCGCCACTGTGAAAACAGAAACACAAGGAAGATCTTGTGCGAAAGATATCGATAAGTATATGAAACCCTTAAAACTAGCAGTCAAACGGCAAAATTTGACTGATTTACCGAAGGATGCTACTGGTTGGATCCTTCTCGATTATGGCGAAATTTGTGTACACATCATGACAGATGAAATGAGAACTTATTATTCACTGGATAGACTTTGGGGAGATGCTTCTCTTATTGCGATATAAGTTGTAAGGTTTCTTCCCAATTGTCTTTTGGCAATTCACAATGGAAATTTTGACAAACGTAATAACGAATTCCATTACCCGCATCTCTTCCTTGTAACAGACCCAATCTGTTTTCCAAAGAACGACATTCTTCCTCACTGAGGACACACCAAACAAGAGCCGGATCTTTGATTTGGCTTAATTGCATTCGAATGTTTTTGACAATGTCTTCTGATTGGTTTTTGTAAACCACGAGAACTTCTTTCGATGGAGTTTGGAATTTTAGAAATGCGGAAACCATGGAAGGATAACTGAGTGAGTTTTGAGTGAGTTCTGGTAAAAAATAAGAGAAGATAGAATTTGCTTTGGTTTCCAATTTTCCATTTAAATAACCCAAAGAATTTAAAAAATAGAAACAATGTAAGATTGTAGAATTTCCGGAAGGTTCCACACCGTCGTAACCTTCAATCGTACGTACAATTAAGTCTTCATTCCCCTCATAGGATTCGTAATATGGTCCCACATTTGATAAAAAATATTTCTCTAAGTATTCCCAAATTTGAATTCCTTTATCGAAGTAATGGATGCCACCATCTAACTGAAATAAACGAAGACATACCCAAATCAACTCAGAATAATCGGATAAAGTTCCGAAGTATTTGGTTTCCCCATCTCGAAATCTTCGTAAAACGGAGCCATCTTCTTTGACCAAATACGTAAGAATGAATTGGTAAATTTCTTTTGCTTGGTTTAGGTATTTGGTTTCACCAGTCACTTCGTAACTTGCAAGTAAGGCACGGATCCACAAACAATTCCATGATGTTAAAATTTTATCATCACGTAACGGACGAATTCTTGTGTTCCTACTTTCTAATAAAACCTCTTTTGTTTTCTGTATCCGTTCTTTAAAATCGTTTTTGAATTGGATTCCGTCAAGGAAGGGGTTTTTTCCTTTAAAATAAACATGGAGTATATTTTGATTGTGTTCGAAATTTCCTTCTTCCGTTACATTCCAGAAATTCAGGATTTCTTCATCGGAAACTAAGGATTTGATTTCATTTTCTTTCCAAACATAAAATTTACCTTCTTCTCCTTCAGAGTCTGCATCCTCTGCACTAGCGATTCCACCTACATTCAGGCGCATATCCCTCTCGATATAAGAGATGATCTCTTGTATCGTTTCTAAAAAGAAAGTTTCGTTTGTGATTCGGTATAGTTTTGCCAAACTTTCGACAAACAAAGAGTTGTCGTACAACATTTTTTCAAAATGCGGAACCAACCATTCGTTGTCTGTCGCATAACGACAAATTCCTCCGCCAACTTGATCGTAAATTCCACCCGATTTCATGGCATACGATGTATTAAATGCCATTTCCAAAGCACGATTGTCTTTTTCAATCATGTAATAATCGAGTAAAAAACTAAGTGCCATACTCGGCGGAAATTTATTAACAGAATTTGTTTTGAAACCAAAATAATCCTTATCGTATACTTGGATGTATCGATTGAAATTTTGTGTGAGAATTTGTTTTTCAGGAACTTGTCCAGCATTGGTTCGTGTTTCATTCTCTTTTAAGTAAATCGTAAGGTCCTTCGCTGCTTGTAAAAGTTCCCCTTTCTGGTGGGTCCAAGCCTGGATTACAAGTTTTAGGACTTCTTTAAAACTTCGTTTCCCATACTTGTTTTCAGGTGGGAAGTAAGTTCCCCCAAGGATGGGTTCTTTTTCTGGAGTCAAAAACATATTGAGAGGCCATCCGCCTTGGGTACCCATCGCATGTAATGCATCCATATAAATTTTATCTATGTCGGGACGTTCTTCTCTGTCTAACTTGATGCATACAAAATCTCGGTTTAAAACTTCTGCTGTGGATTCATCTTCGAAGGATTCGCGTTCCATCACATGGCACCAGTGGCAAGTGGAATAACCAATGGATAATAGGATGACTTTGTCTTCCTTAACTGCTTTTTCGAAGGCTTCCGGACCCCATGGAAACCAATCTACTGGGTTGTGTGCATGTTGTAACAAATAAGGACTTTTTTCATGAACCAAACGATTCGGTTTTTTAGACAAATTTGCCACAATGTTCTCCCAGAAAAGAAGCTTTCCAGACCAAGCTTTTTACATTTTCGGTTGATTGACAACATTGATTTTTTCATCTTGTCTCTGTAAGGGGTTTAAAAAGTTTCCATTGAAAAGACAAAATTTTATCCCCAAACGTTTTCTCACAAAATCTCAAAAGTTGACCAGCTGGTTAATATCTTTGAGTCTTCTAACTTTCCCAGTTTTAGCAGATTCCGACTTTGATGACGACATCAAACGGATGCAACTAGCCCAGTGGGAAAATGGTGATGTAGTTCCGGAACCTCTGCAAGGGCCAGGTCCAAAAAAACTAAGATTGTCGATTTCCCAAGCAATTGAACAAGTCATTGAAAACAATACAATTGTACAAAATGCAAAATTAGAAATTGTCAAGGCGGACAGCCCAGAATGGAAAAATGAATCCAAGTATTCTTGGAGGGCACTAGCCAGTATCCAATCTGCAAAACAATTATTCCCAAGTAACAGAAATAACATCTTTGCAGGAACAATTCGTTCACAAGATAAAATCTCTGCGGGGATTGAAAAACAATTCAAAACTGGAACTTATTTTAAAACAGAAATCAGCACCATTCGTTTTGACGTAAACGCATTTGAAAACCCAGATTCTTCTACGTCGGGATTTGCAAGTTTACTTGCTGCCCCTCCAATGTATACAGGCGCAATTTCTGCGACTCTTTCACAAGAACTTCTAAAGTATAGTTTTGGTAAAAACGAAGAAGAAAAAGAGAAGTTATTAAAAAATCAAACCCTCCTTGTCAGGGAAAATTACATTAATATCTTAACTCAACTTGTCGTCAAAATCCTTGTTGATTATTGGTCTTTGAGTATCGTTGATTCCCGCATTGCAACGTATGAAAAAGTTTCAAAAAATACTGAGGAAATACGGAAATTAACACTTCGAAAAACTGGACTAGGACTTTCTGAAGGTTTCGAAGTAAACCAATGGAACCAAGCTTACCTCAAAACACAGTCATTACTTGAAAAAGCAAAAGTGGATCGGATTGAAGCAGAAAGAAATTTGATTCGCATTCTAAATGTTGATACATCTTCTTCTATTGAAGGTGTTACCGATTTAAGTGAAACTTTACCAACAAATATTAATATAAAAGCTGATGTTGAGTATGCATTAGCACATAGAACTGATTATTTAATCCTAAAAAGAGAAAGAGAAATCGCAAAACTGGCATTAAATACTGCATTGGCTGAAGATGATCCTTCTCTTTTGGCAACTGTTTCTTATAGTTCGATTGGACAAAACTTTTTATCTCCACAAGAAAACTTCATAGCAAGACAACGTGGAGTTACTTCCTTTATGTATCCTCAAGTGACAGCAGAATTAAAAATGTCATATCCATTATGGGATTTGGGAATCAAAGCAGCCATTCGAGATGCCGAAACTAATTTAAAAATCAATGAACTCAAGATTCAAAACTTAGAACAAGAAATTGAACAAGAAATGGCAATTCGACATGAAGCATTGATTGCAAGTCATGCTCTGCTCAAAGACTTACAAAAAACAAAAAAGGAAACCGAAACATTTTATAACGGACTCATGGAACGTTTTAGACAAGGCCGATATACAGCTGTAAATGTCAAAAATGCTCTTGATAGTTTGGCCAATACGGAACTTGCTGTCACCCAAGCCAAAATTAATTTTAATATCAACTTAGTTCGTTACGAATTAGCTAAAAATTCTCTATTTGAAAAGTATGGTTTAGATTTGTATTCCATTTTGGAAGAAGTAGAAAAACGAGCTAAAATCGAAACAGATAAATTATGAAATCGTTTCCAACACATAGAAAAGATGAAATGGTATTGTACCGCCGTACCTTCCATCAAAATCCAGAACTCAAATATGAAGAAAAAGAGACTGCAAGTTTTGCAAAAAAACATTTAGAATCCTTAGGTTTTACTGTCGAAGAAGGAATTGCGGAAACTGGTCTTGTTGCATTGTTTGATTCTGGAAAACCAGGAAAAACCATTTTGGTACGTGCAGACATGGATGCCCTACCTATCCATGAAGAAAATGTTCACAATTATAAAAGTAAAAATGAAGGGAAAATGCATGCCTGTGGACATGATGGGCATACAAGTATCTTACTCGCGTTAGCTTCTGATCTAAAAAAAGATTTTTCAAGTTTTGTACCGAAAGGCAGAGTTCTACTCTGTTTCCAACCAGCAGAAGAAGGTGGATCTGGTGCTGATAGAATGATTGAATCCGGCATCTTAGAAAGATACAATGTTGATTCTGTTTTTGCACTCCATGTTTGGAACCATATTGATTTAGGAAAAGTGGGAGTTGTGAATGGAACCATGATGGCTTCCGTTGACGAATTCAAAATTACCGTTGAAGGTACCTCTGGACACGGAGCGATGCCACAACACACTGTAGATCCAATTCTTGTTGGTAGTCATTTAGTTACCGCCTTACAAACTTTAGTTTCAAGGAATGTAGATCCTTTGGAACCTTGTGTTGTGACAGTGGGATCCTTCCATTCTGGGAATGCATTTAATGTAATTCCCGAAACTGCAGTTTTACACGGAACGGTTCGTACCTATTCAAAATCTGTTTACGACATGATCCCGGAACGAATGAAACAATTGGTAGAACAAGTAGGTTCTGGTTTTGGAGCCAAAATTCGTTTGGATTACAAACGAATTGACAAACCAACGATCAATGACCCAGTGATGGCTGATGTCGTCCGAAAAGCTGCCAAGTCAGTTCTGGGTGATAATTGTCTAACGGAAGAAAATACTCGTACCATGGGTGGAGAGGATTTTTCTGCTTTTTTGATGCAAAAACCTGGCTGTTATTTTTTCATCGGGTCTAGAAATGAGAAAAAAGGTTTTATCCATCCTCATCATAGTTCCTTTTTCGATTTTGACGAAGATGCACTTCCCATTGGCCTTGCCGTTATGAAGGAAGTCATTCACACTTACCTCCAAGATTTTTCATAAATTTCTCCTTGCTTTTATATCCCATTTCGTTATTAGTTAGATATCTAACCAATTCGAGGGAAATATGATAAGTTTTGAACTGAATGATGGAATCGGAATCATTCAACTTGGGATTAATGACAAGAACAGCTTTTCCAATGAGTCTTTTTTGGCATTAAAACAATCAATCCAACAAGCAAAAGATTCAAAAGCAAAGGTTGTAGTTTTAAGAAGTACTTCTGCAGGATCTTTTTCATTAGGTCTAGACTTGACAACTGTTAGTTCAATGGATATGTCAAAAGATCTTGCTCCATTTTTAGAACTATTTTATCACAACCTCACTGAAATTTACCAATTACCGATGCCTACCATTGCGGAAGTTTCAGGGCATGCGTTAGGGTATGGTGCGATGCTTGCTCTAGTTTGTGATTATCGTTTTGCCACTTCAGACATTCGTTTTGGATTACCTGAAGTGAAAATTGGAATCCAAGTACCTTCTTTTGTATATGCACTGATGGGGGAAGCCGTTGGTTATGATTTAGCAAAACGTCATGTGTTACTCGGTGATGCTTTTAAAGCAAAGGAGTATCCTACCTTATTTGAAGAAATTTCAGAAACAGAAGATGATTTGAAAAAGAAGTCGAAGTCTTTACAAACCAAACTGAAAAAAAATTCCTTCTCAGCAATGAGAGATACAAAAAAAGGAATTTTAAGTGTTCACAAACCTTTACTTGATCTGGTAAAAGAAGATGTAAAAAATACGATTGCAAGTATCCAATCACCTGACGCAAAAGAAGGCATCTCAGCCTCAGTTGAAGTCAGAAGGCCTGTGTTTACATCCTAAACATTCAAACGATTCCCTTTCGGTCTCGGATGTGTTTATAAATTTCATCGAGGATAGGGTATAAAATATCCTCGTTTTCTTTTGAAATCCCCCAAGTTTGAAGGGATAATAATTTTGCGGAAATGGTTACGATTTTTTTCCGAATTTTTTTTCCATCCCTTGAAAGTAAAATTGCCCATTCCCTTCCATCACTAGGAGACGGATTTCGATCCACAAGGCCTTCTTTCACCAATCGATTCACGAGGACCGTACACGTTGGTTTTGTCTTTTCAATTGTTTTGGCGATTTGGGTCATATTGATAGGTTTCGATGTTCGAATCAAAAACGTTAATATTTCAAAATGAGAGGTAGTGAGACCTGGATAACCTAACTTCTCCATTTCGATGCGAACAATATCAGCAATTTCTGAACTAATACGATCAAAATAACGAACGGAGCGAAACCGTTTTGGAAGTTCTCTTGGCATGATCCGAAATAAAATCGTTACGCTTTCAGAGCTTCGATTTCTGAAATTTCCTTTGGAATGGATTCCGTTAAGTTGATAGGAGTTTTGCCATTGATGAGAATGTCATCTTCAATACGGATCCCGATCCCACGAAACTCTTTTGGAATCGATTCATCCTTTGGATCAAAATACAATCCTGGTTCTACAGTGACAACTTGACCGTCTTTTAAAGGCCTTGATTTACCTTCTAAAAAGTACCTTCCCACATCATGTACATCCATTCCCAAATAATGTCCCGTGCGATGCATATAAAACTTCTTGTAGGTTTCTTTTTCTAAAATTTCATCCAGGTTCCCTGTTAAAAATCCCATTTCCCTAAGGCAGTCTGATAAAAATCGAACTGTTTTTTCATGGACTTCATTGAATGGAATACCTGCAACTGAATGTTGGATTGCATTTTTTTGTGCATACAAAACTACTTCATATATCATCTTTTGTGATTCGGAAAATTTTTTACCGACAGGGAAAACGCGAGTTACGTCAGCCGTATAATAATTCCATTCAGCACCAGAATCAACGAGAACCAAATCTCCATCCAAGAGTTTGTCATCATTGTTTACATAATGTAAAATACATGCATTTTTACCAGATGCTACAATATGTCCATACCCTCCTCCAATGGAGCCATACTTTAAGTATTCTTGTTCGAGTAAGGCTTCCAGTTCATATTCGTACATACCAGGTTTACTTTCTCGCATGATTCGCATATGCCCAAGTTTGGTAATTTCGGCTGCATTTTTTAAAATTTGAATTTCTTCTTTTGATTTGGTGAGACGTTCTTCATGTAAAAAATTGGGATGTTCAATTCGATGTGGTCCAAATTTTCCTTCCCTTGCCCTTTCCGATAAATTTTTACATTCTAATAATAGTTCGCGGTCTCTCTCGGGGTTTTCACCAAAAAAATAATATAAAGTATGATTTCCTAATAAAATTGCAGATTTTTGTTTGTCCCAATCATTTAAGTCATAAACAAAATTCAAACCTAACATGGATTTGATTTTGTCTTTTCCCAAGCGAATCCCTGTCCAAATCTCTCTCTCTTTGTCCTTTGGCAAACAAAACATTCCAACAGTTTCGGATGTTAATATCAATATTGAATCTTCTTCTTTAATCCCTGTTAGATAATAAAAATCTGAGTTTTGTCTAAACTTATATTCAACATCACGGTTACGAATTTTATGATTTGCCGCAAAAAGAATCAGGATTTCTCCATTTTTTAATTTTTTTTGAACTTTAGAGATTCTTTTTTGATACGTAACAGCATCATATTCTTTGGATTTTAATTGCGGTTGTTTCATGTTTTAATCACTTCCTCAAGTGCTTCAAATATGCGAACGGGGTTTTGGTCTAACATACAACGGAAATGACCTTCAGGACAAATCCTTCCACCATGAATTCCACAAGGTCTACAGTTTAGACCATTCACTTGCAAAATTCGGTGTTTGTCTGACAAACTTCCATAACCAAATTCTGGGATTGTTGCACCGTAGATCATAACCGTTGGTGTATTGAATGCAGAAGCAAAATGAATGGGACTTGAATCATTGGAAATGATGGCTGTTGCATTTTGAATCCATACCATAAGTTCTTTTAAACTTGTTTGGCCTACTAAAGAAAGTAACCTCTCTCTTTCTTTGATTTCCAAAGGTTCTGTTTTCATCATACGAAAAATATGATCTTGGATCTCTACATCTGCCTTACTTCCTACGAGAATGACTGATTCATTTCTTTTTCTCAAAATTTGTGTGATGACACTCACAAATTTTTCTTCAGGCATTCGTTTGGTTTCCCATAAAGAAGAGGGAGCAATTAAAATGTAACCGGTTTCGTTTTTGAGAAGTTTTGTCCGTTTGGAAAGATAGGAAGATTCGTCTTCCTCGCTAGGATATAAATAGGGCCTTCTTTCTCTTCCAGTTGGGAAATCATACGGTTCAAATAAAAGTGAAAATAATTTTTCCACCTCATGTGGTCCTTGTTTTGGTCTTTGGACCAACTTGGTATGCAAAAAAGAAAATCCAGATTCTTTGTAACCAATCCGAATGGGAGCCTTTGTGAAAAAAGAAATCAAACTAGAACGATAGGAAAAATGGGGAGAATATACTTTATCAAACTTTTCTTTTCTTAATTTTTGGATGAACTTTAAGAAAAAAAATGGATTCTTTTTGATCTTCTTTTTATCTAGACACCAAACATGCGTTATATCAGGATTATGATCTAATACAGATTCCGTTCCTAAATTCACTAACACATGGATTTCACTTTCCTTGTGTTCCATTTTCACCGCGTGAAAAAAGGAGGTGGAGAGGATTAAATCGCCAAGGAAAGCGGTTTGGATGATGAGGATTTTTTCAGGCATCAGACTCTTTCTAATATCGACACAAAGTTGTTTGTAGCTAGTCCACCTATACTTTGTGCTACTGCCAACCGCTTTTCAGGCCATTCAGAAAAGAACCTACAAAGTTCCACAATTTGAGCAAGTCCCGATGCTCCGACGGGGTGACCCCGGGATTTAAGCCCACCGGAAGCATTGATCGGTAATTTGCCCTTTGGGTGAGTGAGACCAGCTTTTACCTGGAATAAGGCCTCTCCCCGTTTGAAAAATCCTGCATCTTCGGCACCTACAAGCTCAAATGGAGTAAATGCATCGTGTAACTCCGCAAAATGGATGTCATTTGGCCCCACTCCTGCCTCTTCATAGGCCTTGGCAAAGGCAATCCGATTGGCTAAAAAACTGGGCTCAGCACTAGATAGGAAAGGAGACAAACCAGAACCCATTCCTCTGACAGAAACCGAACTAGGATCCTTGGATAAGATGAGAGCTGCTGATCCATCAGATAAGGGAGAGATATCATAAAGCCCAAGTGGGCTTGAAATCTTAGGTTGGTTTTTGTATTCTTCCAGGGTTAGATTTTTTTTGATATGTGCCTTTGGATTTTGTAACCCATTGTCATGTAGTTTTTTCGCGATGGCAAACAAATCCTCGGCCTCGTACCCATACTGATGTAGGTATTGGTTTGTGATCATGGCACCACCTTGTGCCATTGACATTCCTAGTTTCCGTTGTGAATCGGAGAGGACAGAACCTAACAATAAATTACTTTCTTCTCGGTTCAGTTGTGACATGAGTTCTGTTGCGATCACAAGACCATGATCAAACCGACCACTGAGAATCAAATTCACTCCCAACTGGAAGGCTGCCGCACCGGAAGAAGATGCAGTTTCCATTCGAATGGAATAAAGATCTTTTAGTCCTAACCTGGCAGCAATTTTTGCTGAAAGGTGAAATTCCTGGTTATAAGAATCAGGTGAAAAACTTGCATAAATGATGAATTGAATTTTGTGAGATTGAAACTCATGTACAGATTGTTTTGCGGTAACAGAGGACAAATCGAGTTGTGATCCTTTGTGTTTACCAAATACACTCATTGATGGATTGTGAATGTAAACTTTCTTCATTCGAATATAGTTTCCGCTTGCCTATTCTATGAAAACCAATTATCTTTCCAATTGAACCGAGAATTTGAGGTTACCCATATGAAGGGAAAAAAAGAAGTAATCGACATATTAGCAGAAGTTCTATCTGCGGAACTCACAGCCATCAATCAGTATTTCATACACGCAAAATTATGCAAAAACTGGGGATACATGGAACTTGCCGAGTATCTCAGAAAAGAATCCATCGAAGAAATGAAACATGCTGACGAAATCATGGAGCGTATTCTCTATTTTGATGGTATCCCTGACTTACAAAAATACATGAAAATCAATGTAGGCCAAACAGTTCCCGAGATGTTACAACATGACTTACAATTGGAATACAATGCTGTAGAACGATTGAACCGTGGGATTGATATATGTGTGGCAAGTAAAGACAATGGAACAAGAGAACTTTTGGAGAAAATTCTTGTCTCGGAAGAAGAACACATTGATTGGATTGAGACTCAAGTATCGCTCATAGAATCCATTGGTTTACAAAACTATTTGGCTCAAAAATTAGGAGATTCGGAATAAAACCTACACATCCCACCTATCATGCCATTTGCGGAGAAGGACTTTCTCCGCTTTTGGAAACGGAAATCCAATCCTTTCATCTTAAAATCAGCAATCAGAATCGTGGTGGAATTTTTTTCTCAGGCAAAAAAGAGGATGTGATCCAATTTGCCATCCATACCAAATTTGCCTCTCGTGTGAATTTGCAACTCCTTCATGAAAATGCACAAAACTACGACGAATTTTATACCAAAACATCCGAGATCCCATGGGAAAAATACATTGGACCCAATGTGAGTTTTCGTATTGATGCGGAAACCAAAGATAAATTAAAAAATTCTGAATTCACGATGCATCGTACAAAAGATGCAATCCTTGACAGACTCCGTGCCAAAAAAGTCCCTCTACCCGAAATTGAAAAACGTTTAGCCGACATTACCATTGTTGTCAGGTCACATACGGATCGATTTAGCGTCGAACTTTCATTATCTGGCGATCCTGTCGGACGACGAGGTTACAGACTCCATGCAGGAAATGCCCCTGTGAGAGAACCCATTGCTCAAGCAATGCTTGAAATGTCCGATTGGAAGGAAGGGGAAACTTTAGTTGACCCAATGTGCGGATCAGGTACAGTTCTTATTGAAGCTGCACTCAGAGAACGCCTGTTTGGTGAAATTAATCGATTTCTTTTTGCAGAATCCCCTATTTTCCAAACCTTATTTCCTACCTATGTATTCTCAGAACGAAAAAAGGAAAGTCCAACCTCTCCACATTTGTTTGGATTTGACATAGACCCTGAGGCAATTCGCATCGCTAAAGAAAATGCCTATGAAGCAGGAGTGGAAGATTTTATCAAGTTTGAAGTTGCAGACTGTTTAACATTAAAAAATACATTTGGTTCCCAAGGTCATTTGGTCACAAACCCTCCTTATGGTGACCGTATCGGAAAACCCATGGAAGATCTACGTGAGATGTACTTTCAATTTGGCCGAGTTTTAAAAAATGAATTTGGTGGCTGGAAGTTTACAGTGTTATGTGCTGATTTTTCCCTCCTTGGAAAATTTGGTTTAAAGGAAAACAAACACATCACACTCAAACATGCAAATTTAAAGGCAAAAATCGTAGATTATGAATTAAGAGGGGGGAAATGAAGTCAAAGGACATTTTAAGTCGTGTTTTTGAAATCACAAGAGATCCAAGAGATGGCCTACTTTTCATAAAAGAATTCCAATCCCTTTCTCCCGAATCTTTTGCCATTCTATATGCTGATTCCGAAACCATCTTTGAAAGTTCCGAAGCTTTATTTTCAGACTTAAAACTCCTCTACCAATTGGATTTGTTTCCTTTTGTTGTTCTAGAAGAAGATAGTTTTCAATACTTAAAAGTTTTTTTCCCACTCGAACAAATGGGCTCCAACCCTAACGATGAAAAGACATTAGGATTTTCTTATGAAATCATCGCAAGAGATGAACCTCTTCGTGAATCGGTTAAAACTTCTATTCAAAAGAAAAAAATCCCCATCCTACTTTGGAACGATGAAATTGAAAAACTTGAATCCGTCTTAGATCGATGTAGGGCAATTTTACATTCCTCAAAGGTGATCTATGTATCCATCGATGGTCCATTCAAAGATCCAAACTCTGGAAAAGTGAAATCAATTTTACAAATGGAAAATACCTTTCCTCTTCCCAGTGGAGTGACTATTACCGAAAGCCAAAAAGAATTCATCCAACTTTCAGAGGCATTGCTTTCCAAAATAGAAGATCCAAAATTCAGTATTGTTCTCACATCACCTTTCACACTTTTAACAGAACTTTTTACAGTCAAAGGAAGTGGAACACTAGTTAAACGAAAAAACAAAATCAATAAGTTTGAATCCACTGATGGAGTGGATATGGTGCGTCTCTTTCGTTTGATTGAAGAATCATTTGGGAAAAAACTAAAACCGGATTTTTTTCAAAGTAAGTTTGATGTCTTATTTTTGGAAGAATCCTATCGTGCCTGTGCCTGGATGCAAAAAACTGAATATGGTTATTTACTTTCAAAATTTGCTGTGAATGGCGTGGCACGTGGTGCAGGTGTTGGCCGAGACATTTGGGACCAAATTTTAGAACATTGTAGTCCTCTTTTTTGGCGGAGTAAACCAGATAATACAATCAATAAATGGTATATGTCAATCGCACAAGGAATTGAAAAAGACAATTCTTGGTATTATTATTGGCTCGGTGTGGACCAAACACTTATCCCTGGAATCATATCTCTTTTGAAATCCCAACCAGAAGACTTTGGTCTACCAAATCCACCATCAGAACCATAAAATGAAATTAATTTATGATGGAGAATGTTCCTTTTGTACTCGATTAGCCCATTCTTTGCAAAATCGATCCATCCAACCAATTGAAATCCTTTCTTACCATTCTTTGTCTGAAGAGTGGTTAAAGAAAATCCATCCGCAACTAACAAGGGATAAATGCAAAGGAGAAGTACAAATCATCCAGGATGGAAACCGTTTTCCAGGTTTTTTTGGAGTTCGAGTTTTGTTATGGAATGTACGAATCGTTCGGTATTTTGTTTGGATTCTATATTTGCCACTCATTCCTTTCTTAGGAATGTTTGTGATGTTCCTTCTAAAAAAATTCAAAAAATCACTTGGTTAATGTTTTCCTTCATCCAAACGAGACAAACCTAAATAAAAATCTTCTCTTGCATCCAAAGCCAATCGGTTCCCTTCCATCACTTGTTTTTTAGATTCATCTGTTAAACAAACAGTTTCAATCAAATCAAACAAACGTTTGCTATGACCTTCGTCGGCATCTAAATTCACTTGAAAAAACTTTCCTTCTGGCAAATTGAATTCTTTTTTCAATTGTTGGTATGAGTTCGCAATCTGTGAATACTCCAATTTGAGTAAGTATTCGTTGGCAGGTCCAAGAGCACCTAATCCATAATAAAATCCTAAATCAATTACCGATTTCATTTTCTCTAAATAGGTTTTGGTTTCAGGTAAAATTTGATGCTTTGAAAAATCGAAACCAAGTTGTTCTAAAAAATTTGTTAGTATCGATACATGTGTCTCGGAAATTTTACCTTCTCCCAACTCTTCCCAAATATTTTCTACAAGGACTATTTTGGCTTTTTGGTCTCGTGTATTGGCAGCAACTAACAAAAACCAATCGACAAAACCAATCGATACAAAGTATTCTTGGCTCAGCCAAAGTAATAAATCATCAAAACTCATTTTAATATTTCTTTCTTTTAGCCACTTCGCTTGTAAAACAGAATGTGTTTCCACTTCCCTTTTTAACATTCCTATGAGATTCATACGTTTTGGTCCTTTCCATACTGGTAACGCGGATGAGTTTGGTATTCCTCAAAACCCAAATTGATACATAATTCTAATAATTCCGAATATGATTTCCCAGCTTTTTCCCATAACATTGGCAAGGTGGAATAAATCTTAGAAAAACCAGGTGTAGCATTCACTTCCAAACAATAAGGTATTTCTCGTTCCAACTTAAAATCGATTCTGATATAACCTGAACTTCCGAGTAATTTTGCAATCTTCAAAGAAGTGGATTCTAATTCTTTTTGGAGGGTAATGGGAACTTCAAAATCCAAAGATTCCAAAAATTCAGATTTTGATTTGATTCCTTCATGGTATATCCCTGTAGGAGTATCCACATAGGCCATGGGTAAAACTTGGTAGTGATTCAAATTTCCAATCACACCAACCGTCAGTTCCCTTCCTGATAAAAATGGTTCCACTAAAAGCGGAAAATGTTCCTTTAGAAACATGGGAATCTGAATCTCCCATTCTCTCAGGTCACGGATCGTATTCGCTTCCGAAATTCCCAAACTCGATCCTTCTCCATTGGGTTTCACAAATACAGGAAATTGGAGTTTTGGTTTTGTTTGAAATTCTGTCAGTAGTTCTGAATCTGTGACTTGGATTCCCATCGAACGCAAAAAAACTTTGGTTTTGTATTTATCCAAAGTAATAGATTGCACTGCCGCAGAACTCCCAGTATGCGCAATTCCTAAATATTCGCATAACGCAGGTATATATGCTTCTCTTGAGGCAGAAGTATAACCTTCCACAAGATTCCACACGATCCAATTTTCCCTGTTACCCTTTGGAATATTGGAAAGAACAGATGTAATTTCTTTTGCATCCGAAAGTGACACAACATCATACCCTAAGGAAACAATTGTTTTTTCCATATACGATATGGTTTCTTCCGATTCCCATTCTTGGGAACGTTTCGGATGGTCCGGATTGTAAATATCACATGCAAGAATGACGGTTTTCATTCGGCTTGGAATTTCTCCCAATCGACTTCTGAAAGTATTGGATAGTAAGATTCTTTGTCTGAACCAACTGGCTCAAATGAAAAATGTATTTTTTTAGTCACTGCTGAACGGAAGGCATGTTGTCTAGTTTTTGGATAATAACCTAAATACCAATTGGCACCTATTGTAATTTTGCCACCACCACCTGGAAGATCATTCACAAAATGAGGAATACCCATTCCGCCAATTTTTCCACGCATATATTCAACGATTTCGATCCCACGAGCAAGTGGAGTACGAAACCCCCGCGAACCAGGAATGAGTTCTGGGTCATATAGATAATACGCACGAACACGCATTTCCAATAACTTTTTATGAAGTGTGAGCATTATTTCTTCATCATCATTGATGCCTTTGAGTAAAACTGCCTGATTCCCAACTGACACTCCAACTTTTAACAGACGTAATATGGCATCCTTAGATTCCTTTGTACATTCCTTTGGATGATTGAATTGCGTATGACAGAATATTGATAAATTGTCGTCATTATACCTTTCAATGATTTTACACAATTCATCTGTTATGCGAAATGGCAAAGTAACCGGATTTCTTGTCCCGAGTCTACAAATTCGTACATGTGGAATTTGATTCAGCTCATGTAAGATCCACTCAAGCCTTGCATCTGCAAGATTCAATGGGTCTCCCCCACTAATCACTACATCTTCGATTTCAGGATGGTTTCGTATGTATTCAAATGCCTTTTCTAAATCTGCCTTTTCCATCCTTTCCCCATTGGAAGATACCTTTCTACCTCGCATACAATGGCGACAGTACACACTGCACGAATGGTTTGAGAACAGAAGGACTCGATTCGGATACATATGAGTGAGCCCACGAACAGGGCTTAGCCGTTCCTCATCCAATGGATCGGAACTTTCTTCTAAAGAAAATACTGCTTCATCCGCAGTGGGAACAATCATCCTTCGAATGGGACAGTTTGGGTCAGAGGGATCAGATAAAGATAGATAATAAGGAGTGGTTGAAACAAGTAATCGGATGGTTTGTTGGATCCCAATCCGTTCTGATTCAGTGAGTAAAAAATAACGAGAAAGTTCCTCCCCTTTCACTCGGTTTTGCAACTGTGATGTGGGATCAGTCCAAATTGTCCTGGAAAACAATTCTTCTCTGGCCCGAAGAACTTCTGATAAACTGTTTTGCACGAGCATAAGATTTTATTCCTTACTTGCCAACAGACCACCAAATTCTTTTCTGGTGGTAATGCAAGAAAACCGCTTGGGGGAAATCCGTATGGTCGCCTTCGATGTCGACGGGACCTTATTTTCCTCAGAATCCATAATCTTTAAGACGTATGTGCAGGCAATCGAAGAGTTTGCAAAGAAAACGGGAAAAATTACGTCCCTGCCCACACACGATCAGATCATCAATGAAATTGGAAAACCAGTGCGGACTATTTTTGCAAACCTTCTCCCTTCCTTACCAGAATCCGAACGAGATTCAATTTCAGCCAGGGTTTTAGATTTACTATGTGATTCCATCCGCAGTGGTGGTGGGGATTTTTACGCTGGTGTAGGTTCTACCATTCATTATCTCAAAGAAAAAGGCTATACCATCACTTGCGCATCTAATGGTCGAAAACCTTATATCGAAACCGTTCTCGATACAGCAGGCGTATTACAATACTTCGAACCGATTGTTGTGATCAACCAAGAGACCATCCACACCAAAGGTGAAATTTTAGCAGAGTATGTACGCAAATACAGTTTAGAACCAAATTCCATTGCAATGATTGGAGATCGGTTCAGTGACTGGGAGGCGGCAAGGCAAAATGGATGCCCTTTTGGTTTTTGCACCTATGGTCATGGAGTTCCAGGCGAAATCCCAGATTTTGATTGGAAATTCGACGATTTAACGAATTTAAAACAATTTTTTTAAATTCGAAAATCAATAGAATTCCGACATTGATAGTGTGGCGGTACATCCCCAAATCCAAGAAGACAAATGGAAATCATTACGCTATTTCCTTGGCGGGATCTTCTTTGTACTCGTTCTCATTGAAAAGTCTATGGGCTTTGATCCGAAAGTTTCAGGAAATTTTTTTCCGAAACAAGGTTTTCGTAATATCGGAAAACAAACAGAAAAAACAAAATTTGCCGAACCAGTGGACCCTTTCCAAAGTGAAACCTTTGAAGATGATTTAAATTGGGAAGAAGAAGTCTTCAACCATTCCTACCCCACAAATACAAAGTCTACCAAACCAACAAAGGTAGTCGATGAAACCATTCCCGAAATCACTCTGCCAGAAGACAGGTTCCCTGGTGCAGGAAAAAGAATCAGTGCTGAACCTGGTTACCTTCCTGTGTACTTTCTCAAGTTTTATGGTTCTGGTAAAAATAGCCAATCCCAACTTGTAAAACTCACCCGCGAATTTCCTGGCGGGGATCCAATTGTATTTTTATTCCAAGAACTCACTAAAGGCCCCACAGCAACAGAAAAATCGAAAGGTGTGCTTTCTGCACTTACCAAAAAAATCCGAATGGAACCAAACTATCGTTTGGAGAATGGGATTTTACACATTTCCATTTCGGAAGAATTGAGTTCTGGTGGCAGTATGGAAATCTTAAAAGACCGATTGGACCAAATTACTTTTACCTATGTAGGGAATTTCGGAATCCAAGGAGTTGTACTATATTCAAATGGAGAGAGGATCCGCAGTTTGGGTAGTGATGGTATGTCCTTACCTGATGTTTTAGCAAAAACACAACGAAAAGTGATTTTGTTCTAACCCACTAAATGGTTTACAACGAAACGACAAACTGTATTCTCAAGATTGGTTTCCACCATGCGTAGGTATACATTCAAACGATACGGTTTTGTTTTGCGTAAATTATTTTTACGCCCCTACCACCCAGACTTTATCTCCACAAATTTAGATGATATTGCTTCTTCCTTACAAATATTCAGTGTGATGACTGCGGTCACATCCATCATCTCATTACTCTTTGTGGACTCACTTGTGAGAACAAAGGAAGCTAGTTTTTGGATCGCATTTTTTAGAATTTCATCCCTTGCAATTTGTTTTTCCGTTTACCTCTTAGCAAAAAGAGGAATCAAACGATACCAAAAACAAATCCTAGGAATCACAAGTCTTGTTCTCATTGGACTTGTAACTCTTTATATCCCGATGATGGTTTTTGATAATCCTAACCATGCTTATTATTTATTCGGTTCAGCAATCGTGATTGCCGGAGCTTCAATATTACTCTGGTTAGAACCAATTCGAATCTGTATCCTCTCTTTGATTTATATTTCCATTTTTATCCCTCTTCATTTAAATTTTTCCCGCATCCAAGGATTTGATAGGTATTTTTTCTACCAAGATGTTCTCATTGTTTCCTTTTTGTTAGCCTTCGGGATTGTTGCAAACTTTCTCATCAATTACTGGAGATTTGAAGAGTATCGGGTCAAAGAAAAACTCCACATAACAGTGGGTAAACTCCTTCGTATCAACCAGAAAATTGAAGATTTGTCTCGTGTAGATTCGATGACAGAACTTTTTAACAGAAGGCATCTATTAGAACAATTTGATCTGTATAAAAAAAGATCACACCGTGAAGGATTTGTGATTGGTCTTGTGATATTGGATTTGGACAAACTTAAAACCATTAACGATCGTTATGGACACAAACAAGGTGACATTGCTATCCAAGCTTTTGCCAAAACGTTAAAATCCAGAACTCGTATTACAGACATTGCCGCAAGGATTGGGGGAGATGAGTTTTGTTTGTTAGTTTCTCCCATCGATAAAGAGGGACTCCATACCTTAACAGAATCCATTCGGGAAAAAATGGAAGAATTACAAATTCCCATCTACAACGACCCGAACGAATCCCTCACCCTAACTGTTTCCATTGGTGGAACTCTATTCCATCCAGAAGATGATCCCAGTTTTGATGAACTCTACCATAAAATTGATACGGCTCTTTACACCTCCAAAAATGAAGGCCGAAACCGAATCACACTCCTAGAAATGTAAAAAAATGATCGACGGAATTAGGATACGATTCTAGCTTTACAAATGAGACTGATTCTCAGTTTATGTCCATTACGGATAAGGTGTAAAACTTAGGAGATGGGGAAAGATCCCCATCTTTTTTTTTAAACTAAGTTGGTATCCTTACATTCGTCTACGGTGTTGGAACTTCAAATCCGACTGAATTCATACAAGTTCTAGTGGAGAACTGACGTCTTCATAATCGAGGTTTCTGCGGACAGGACGAAATCCCCCTTCTTGCAAAAACTTCCTCGCTTCCTTTTCTGTTTTTAATCCATACGACCTGAGGACATTTTCTTCGATCACTACAGAGGAGATATCATCCGCTCCCGAATACAAAGCAAGTTGGCCCACACCTTTACCAAGAACCATTACGGATGTTTCGATATGAGGAATATTATCGAGGAAGATTCTGCAAATTCCGAGAACTTTTAGGTATTCGTGTGTTGGAACAGGTCTTACCTTAAATCGTTTGGTCTGTGGTTGGAAGGTCCAAGGGATAAAGGACAAAAATCCACCAGTTCTGTCTTGTAAATCACGTACCACTTGCAAATGTTCGATGACTTCCTCTTCTGTTTCTTCCGAACCAAAAACAATATTGGCAGAGCCTCTCAGACCCACTTCATGACAGGTTTCCATCGCTCGAACCCATTCCGCTACTGAGGCTTTTTTCGGAGAGATGATTTGGCGCATCCTTTCCGTAAGGATTTCTGCACCGGCCCCAGGAACAGAGTCAAGACCAGCTTCCTTTAGGATTTGTAACACTTCCCGCAACGGTTTTCCTGTAATGGTTTCTAAATTGATCACTTCCACGGGTGAAAACGCACGAATGTGCATCTTAGGATACTTTGCCTTCACAGTGCGAATCACATCCAAATAATAATCAAAAGGAAGTTCAGGATAAACCCCTCCTTGTAAGAACATTTGGTCAGCACCTTCTTCTACCGCGTAGTCCATCTTTTGTAAGATGTCCTCTTTGGAGAGAACGTAACCTTTTCCATTTCCAATTTCATCCATAAAGGAACAAAAACTGCACTCTACATTGCAATAATTGGTATAATTCACCACCCGAAACATGGTATAACTGGCTTCCATATGGGGCCTAACCTTCTCCCGAAGGTACCGGGCTACCATCTGGATTTTTAGAAAGTCTCCTTCCTTGTACAATACGAGAGCCTCACTGGGAGAGATTCGTTTGCCATCCACTGCTTTGAGTAGGACAACATCGGCTGGGTCATTTGGGTTCAGGGAAAAAGAGGACAAGTTCATATCTCTACCTACTTGGACAGGAAATCTTCTGACATATCCCTGTAAAAACCGAATTTTCCTGGACATTGATTTTTCTATAGAAATCCTAGGAAATACCAAACACCTTAAGGGCATAAATATAAATGGATATCGGAAGAATTCTCTTTCACCTATTATTCACAGCTTTTTTCGTCGTGGCAAACGTAGTGTTTGTCCGCGCTATCCTTTACAGGCTCGGATTGATCTTCAACGGTCGTCCTGCATTTTTTAATGAAGATGCAAAAAAGAACCTAAACATCGGATTCCGTTTAAAAAGTTTTTTCGTAAACGTAATCTTACAAAAAAAGAACTTCCGTGAACCAGTACGTGGGATCATGCACGCGTTTGTTTTTTATGGATTTATTGTTTATACAATCCATACAACAAGCCAAATGATCGCAGGAGTATTCGGATATGCAATGGAAGATCCTTACCAATTTGCACTTCCTAATTTCCTATTTGGTGAAGCAGCTAACCATATTTACGAACAAGCAGTCAACTACGTATCCATTTTAGTGTTAACTGGTCTTGGGTTTTTTGCTTGGAGACGTTGGATCAAAAAAGCCAAAGGTCTTGATGTTCACTCACCTGCTTCTGCCATCGTCATCAGCATGATTGCCACTCTTATGGTCACCACCTTACTAGGAAATGGTGCCAAAACGGTTGCAGCAACTTATTATACACATGCTGGATTCATTGATGGTGCGATTGGAAAACTTTGGGAATCAGTGGGAGTGGCAAACTCTTCTGCAGATATCGTTTTCCAAATCATGTGGTGGGGTCACATCATCACTGTATTCTCTTTTATGTTGTATGTTCCTACCTCGAAACATGCTCACTTAATTTTTGCTCCATTTAACTACTTCCTAGCAACTGACACTCCAAAAGGACAACTATCAAAACTTCATTTGGATGATGAAAATGCAGTTTGGGGATCCAACCGAGTGGAAGACTTCCCTTGGCCAAACCTACTCGACGGTATGTCGTGTATTGAATGTGGTCGTTGCCAAGTGGAATGCCCTGCCAACAGGACTGGAAAAGTACTAAATCCAAAAGCCATCATCGTGGAACTCAAACACCAGATGTTGGAAAAAATGCCGGAAGTGGCAGCTGCACGTGCTGGTAAAACTCCAGAAGAAGCAGCAGAAGCAGTTGCAGCGCTTGATACGGGAGTGATCAATTCACACGAAGGCCTCAGTGAAGAAGCTCTTTGGGGATGTACAACTTGTTATGCGTGCGTAGAAGCATGCCCTGTTGGAAACAACCAAGTAAATGCTATCATTGAAATGCGCCGTCACTTAGTTCTTGCAGAATCCAAAATGAGTCCAGAACTCCAAAAAGCATTCACTAACATGGAAAACAATTCCAATCCATGGGGTGTTGGTGCACACACTCGAGCTGACTGGGCTGAGGGGCTTGGTGTAAAAGTTCTTTCGGAAGCAGAAGACAAAAACGTAGATGTACTCTATTGGGTAGGTTGTGCGGGTGCTTTTGATGAAAGAAACAAAAAGATCTCTCGTGACTTCGTAAAAATCATGCAAAAAGCAGATGTTAACTTTGGTATCCTTGGAACAGAAGAAGGATGTTCGGGAGACTCTGCTCGCCGTGGTGGTAACGAATATCTCTACCAAACACTAGCACAAACAAACGTGGACACGATCAACGGATACGGAATCAAAAAAATCGTAACTGCTTGTCCACATTGTTATAACACCATCAAAAACGAATACCCACAATTTGGTGGAAACTTCGAAGTCATCCACCACTCGGAATACATCAACCAACTTTCCAAAGAAGGTAAAATCGATGTAAAAGTGGCTGATGATGCAAACACTGGAAAGTATACTTACCATGACTCATGTTACATCGGACGTTATAACAATAATTACGATAACCCTCGTGATGTTGTGAAAAAAGTATCCGGTGGAAAAATTGAAGAAGCAGTCGACCATCACTCCAAGGGGCTATGTTGTGGTGCGGGTGGTGCACAGTACTGGATGGAAGAACACGTGGATGAATCCAACCCAGAAAGTATGCGTGTCAATAGCAAACGTACAGGACAACTCCTCGATACAGGTGCTACTACCATCGCTACTGCTTGTCCATTCTGTATCACAATGATTACAGATGGTGTCAAAGCTGCGGAAAAAATTGATTCCGTAAAAGTAAAAGACATTGCGGAACTAGTCGCAGAAAACATCGACTAACAATTAAAAAGGGGAATTAGATGAAAAGAATCCATTTCCCCTTTTTTCGGTTCTTCATAAGTCCAAAAAAGTGTAACATCAGTTACTCTTTTTTGGATTTTTTATTTCTCAGCAATTTATCTAAACTTTCTGTTATCATTTATTATCTCTTCATTTTTAGTCTTCTTTTTCCCATCTCACAAACCTTTGCTGATTCCAAAAAACAAACCATCCAACCGAACCCAGATGATGGAATCACCATCATTGTAGAAAAAGGACAAACATTAAGTATCATTTCCAAAACTTATTTGGATGATCCTAGGAAATGGAAAGAACTTCTAAAATCCAATCAAATTGATAACCCAAATCTTATCATTCCAGGAATGAAGTTATGGATTCCAAAAAGTTTAGGGAAAAAACCACTTGCCGACTTACAACGGTTTACTGGAACTACAGAAGTTTTAAAAATCTCACAAAAACAAAATGATTGGGCAAAGGCAAAAAATGGTGAGGGACTGTATGCAAAAGATGAAGTGAGAACACTCAAAGAATCGGAAGCTCAGTTTGTTTTTTTATCTGGATCTCGCTTCGAAATCACTGAAAACAGCCACGTCATTATGGAACGTGGGAAGTCAGAAACTGAACCGGATGAAATTTTTTTAAGACAAGGTCGAATCCGTTCTTTGATTCCTAAAACCTCAAATCCTAACCAAAAGATGTTTTTACTCAAAACTGAATCTGCTGATTCTGTTGTCAAAGGAACTGATTTTCTAACGGAAGTGGATCCGAATGGAAATACCACTCTCAGTTGTTACGAAGGAAGTGTTGCAGTCACCGCAGAAAAAGTAACAGTGCTTGTTAACTCAGGGTATGCAACGTATGTCGAAAAGGGAAAACCACCTGTAAAACCATTCCCAGTTCCCGATCCTCCAATTCCAGAAAACAAATGAATTTCGGTTTTTTATGGATCAAATCCACTCGCATCCGTATCCTACTATTCTTTTTATGTTTCACATGCCACTTTCAATTACAGGCAAAACAGGTCCAATTCTCACTGGTTCCAGATCGCGAAGACATCATTCAATATGAAATAGAACTTTGGAAAACCGAGGAACTGGGTGAAGAAATTCCTTTTCGAGTATTGGCAAATCCAGGACCCATAAGTTTATTCATTCCAGATGGATATGAATTTTTCCGCATCAGAGCAATCGCCAAACGAAAAGTAAGAGGGTTTTGGACCGAGATGTACAAGGTGGCATTGTTTGGGAAAAAACCAAAACCTATTACCAAACCGATTGCAAAAATTCCAGTGAAAACGGATGTCCTTGTTCCCATCCCTACAAAGGACGGAAAACCTGAATTATTTCTCACAACCAATCAAATTACAATTGTTCCTACTTCTGTAGAGAAAAAGATTCGCATCCAATACAGAATCAATGGTGGCCCTTGGCAAACGACAACATCTCCCCTCTTAAATTTCTCAAAAGATGGCAATTACCGATTGGAATACAAAGTGACAAATGAACTTGGAATTTCCGATGGAATGCAAGTTTGGGAATTTAAAGTTGATACAAAACCACCTTTCACAACGATTTCTTTTTTAGATCCACCATTCCAAAAAAAGGGAACCACCTTTATGTCTTCGAAAAATGGATTATTACTCCATTCTTCTGATGAAGGATCTGGTCTTTCTAACATTCGTTACAGAACCTCTTGTGGTGATGACCAAGTTTCCGATTACAATGTATGGTTAGAGTCCTCTTGGATGGAAATCCTTTCTGGTTGTGATAAAAATATCCTCTTAGAAATCAGTGCTGTCGACCGATTAGGGAATGAAGAAGTCCCAAAACAAATTATCATTCAAACTCAAAAAAAGGCAAAGTAAATGGAGACTCTCCTCAATCGGGTACAGAGTTTCGTTTCGAATTTTATTTATGTCATCCGTTCATTATCCTTTTTTAAACTCTTTTTATCCTTAGTTTTGTTCATCTTACTTCCTTATGCTCTACTCATTGGTAGGATGATTTATGTGGAATACAAAGAAGCATTGGATTGGAACCAAAGGTTCCAATTAATTCGCATTCAACTCTTGGCGATCGACATAGAAAATCAAATTCGGAATCAAATTCAAAATGAATTTTCAAACCCGACAGGAGATTTAATCCCAATCAAAGGATCTTCGGATTTAAAACTGCTTTGTTCAAATCATTTATCCTCCATCCAAAACCATACTACCTTCCAGTTGATTTCTTGTTCTCATTCAGATACATTTAATTCTTATTTTTTAATCACAGATGAAAAGGGAAAATATCTATATCCTACTGTATTCATTGAAGAAGCATTACTCGATTCACCTTTTAGTGATCCGAATGAAGGATTATTTTTATTAAATCAAAATGGAAATTTTGGAATTTCAGGATTTATTGAAGATAATTTTTTAGTGTCTGAAGAGTGGAAAGAAAAAGCAAAATCTTCATTACAATCAAATTCCAATTTACCAACGTTAAAAGAAGTCGAAAAAGATGATTTAGGTTTTTTTCTGGTTGGTGTTCCTCTTTATGGACTTCCCATCCACCTATTCGTTGTCAGCCCCATTAATCTAGTATTACAACCAATTATCTCCTCTTTAAAGACCAATATCTCAACCTTGGTGGGAATATTATTCTTTACATTTCTTTTTTCCATTTTCATTTCTTTGAGAGAAATTGAATCCAAACAAAAACTAAAGTTGATCCTAAACGAATACCCACATGCGGCAATTCTTTACGACTCCTTAGGAAATGTAATCCTCGAAAACCCATTCATTGAGGATAAACTAAAAGTATCTGATGTGTATATTTACCAAGAACCTCTAGTAATTTGGTTAAAAACAGAAGTATCAGAATTTATAAGAGAAATCAAAGAACAAAATGATCGTACACAAGAATTACGAAAAGAGGAATTAGAGGTATTTATCAGTGATGGTACCACCTTACTTCTGGAAATCACCTACCAAATTTGGTTCTTAGAACAAAACAATCAATTCGCAAGTGGTGCATTGATACTAATACAAAATATTACAAAAAAAAGATTAGAATTTGAAAGAGAGATGGAATATGCAAAGGATTTGCAAAAAAAATACCTGCCATCTCGGATTCATATTTTCCCCAAATTAGATTATGAGATTCTTTATAGACCTCTTATCCAAGTTGGTGGTGATTATTATGATTATATAAATTTAGGGGACAATCGATATATTTTTGCTTTAGGAGATGTAATTGGACATGGAGTAAAGGCAGCCATGATGATGACAGTACTCAAAGTATTGTTCCATCAAATTGCAAAAACAGAAACAGATCCCAAAAATATTTTATTAAAAATGAATGAAGGTGTAAGCACTCATTTCCCTGACCCATACGCATTTGTTCCATTTTTGTTCTTACTTTTTGATTTGAATCTAAATAAAGTATATTATGGAAACGCAGGCCATCCAGGTATGCTCCACTATTGTGATGGTCAATTCCATTGTTATGAAAAATTAAACCCCATGTTCGGGATGATACCTAAACTCGATCCCAAAATATTGGAATTTCCCATCCTGACAGGGGATCGATTTTATTTATTCACTGATGGTTTAAAAGATGTGGAGAATAAAAATCAAGAAAAATTGTGGGAAGCGGAATTACTCAAATTCTTTGGACAAATGACAACAAACCACATGTCATTCGTCAAACAAGAATTAGATTTTAAAATTAGATCTTACTCGGAAGGAAAAGAATTATTAGATGATATCACTTGGATTGGAATTGATATCATCTAATTAATTTTCTAGTGGTGGATTGTCTAACAACTCAATCCCTTCATTATTTTTATGGAAATAATTCATATCCCATTCTGTATCAAACAATAAAGCCATATTCCCAAATAAATCTTCTACCAAATTTGCATTTGATGGTATTTTAGGTCGGTCTTCTTTTTTTACCCAACGAGAAATTCCATAAGGGAGAATGTTGATTGATGTGTCGGCACCGTATTCATCCTTCAATCTTCTTTGGAACACTTCGAACTGTAATTTCCCCATGGCTCCAATAATTGGAACACCACCACCTATCGTTCGTGATGTGAATAGATGTAAAATTCCTTCTTCTGCTAATTGGTCCAAACCCTTTTTGAAAGACTTTAATTGTAAGGTATCTTTACAGGATATGGTTGCAAATAGTTCTGGAGCAAAACTAGGAAGAGGTCTAAGAGGCGGTGTATTTCCTGTCGAAAGTACATCACCAATTTTATAGGTTCCTGGATTTACGAGTCCAATGATGTCACCAGGATAGGCTAAATCAACTGTGTTTCTGTCTTGCCCAAAAAATGCGAAACTTGAAGACAATTTCACTGGTTTGTCTAAACGGTTATGATTTACGTTTAATCCACGTTCAAAAACACCAGAACAAATTCGTAAAAAAGCAATTCGGTCACGATGCGCCTTATTCATGTTTGCTTGCACTTTGAACACAAAGGCACTAAAAGGAGCATTCACAGGATCTAAGTAATTTCCATCACGAAGTGGAATGTGGTCAGGTCGTGGAGCTAATTCCAAAAATTTATTTAAGAATAACTCAATCCCAAAATTGTTCACTGCGGATCCAAAATACACTGGAGTTTCGTTTCCAAGTAAAAAAGAATTTTTGTCCACTTGGCCAATGCCATTTTCCACAAGGTCAATTTGTTCACGGAAAGCCTTTACAATTTCCTCATCGAACTGTTCGTCGAGGCTCGGATCATTGGGTCCAGCCATCCGAAAACCAGCCTTCTGTTTACCACCTGGGGTTCGATCAAAAAGATACAACTGTGTATCTCTCAAATCATAAACTCCCTTAAAATCAAAACCTGTTCCAAGAGGCCAAACATCTGGAACTGCTTTGATGCCGAGTACCTTTTCGATTTCATCTAATAGAGCGTATAAATCCTTTGTGGGTCTATCCATTTTGTTGATGAAGGTGATGATGGGAATGCCACGGTCACGGCAAACTCGGAATAACTTGATGGTTTGTGGTTCGACCCCTTTTCCGGCATCTAACACCATAACAGCGGTATCGGCTGCCATTAGGGTCCTGTAGGTATCCTCGGAAAAGTCTTCATGGCCTGGTGTGTCTAATAAATTGAGAATATGACCCTTGTATTCAAATTGTAAGGCTGCGGAAGTGATGGAGATTCCCCTTTCTTTTTCCATTGCCATCCAGTCTGAAGTGGCGGATTTCCCTTCTTTTTTCGCCTTCACAGCCCCTGCGAGTTGGATGGCACCTCCGTAGAGGAGTAATTTCTCAGTGAGGGTAGTTTTTCCCGCGTCGGGGTGAGCAATGATCGCGAAGGTTTTCCGACGATTGACTTCTTTTTCGATGGTATCAGGGGACATAATGACTATTCCATATTGCCTAAATTGGCGATTCTGTCGAGAATAAAGAATGGTTCCTTTGCCCTTTCTCTGAGGAAGGGGTTGACTTCAATATTATGTCCCATTATAATGGGGGACAGAGGGGAAGTTTTTTGCGAAAGTTTGTATCCGTCATCTTTCTTTTGGTCTGCACCCAAATCTTTCCTCTAGACTTTCCCAATTTTTCCTTAGGGGAAGAGAATGCCAAGGAAGAATTCAAACGTGGCCTTACCTATAAAAATTTAAGAGAATATTCTGCTGCAAAAGAACGTTTCCAAAAAGCAGTCAATTTAAAAAAGGATTTTCATCTTGCCCGTTTAGAACTTGCGAATAACTACTATTTGTTAGGTGAATGGGAAGAAGCATTAGATGAATTAGAAATTTTAGCCACCAAAGCAAAAAATGACCTACTCATTACAAATAAAATTGAAACACTTCGATTAGCAATCGCAGGTGGTGTGACTGAAAAAGAGAAAATCTACTTTAAAACCATCGAAGGTGATTCCATTCGTGGTTATCGTTTTCGAAATCCAGTTGATATCACATTTGATGAAGATGGAAACTTTTATGTAGCTGGTTTTGATACATCCAATGTAATCAAATTTAATGCACAAGGAACTCCAATCTCTAACTGGAGAGGTGGTATCACTAGAAAACTGGAAAGACCCGTTTCACTCGTTTACCAAAACCAAAAAATCTATATAGCCGATTTTGCTAGGGATGAAGTTTTAATTTTTGATTTAAATGGAACTTATTTGGCAACCATTGGTGGACCAGGAAAAAATCCAGGCCAATTCCGAGGGCCTTCTTCCATTTGTTTTGATCCATTAGGAAATTTATATGTTGCTGATTCTGGAAATGGTCGTATCCAAAAATTTAATGCAAACGGACAATTTGTATTAGAAATCCTTGGGATTGGCAATTCCAAACTTGTGAATCCTTCTGGGATCACGATTGAGAATCAGAAAATTTATGTGGTCGATAAAGATAAATTGAAAGTTTTTGTGTTTGATGGTGATGGCAATACCATTGAAACCATTTCCAAATCAGAATGGAAAAAACCTCGAAATATTCGAATTTTAGATAACCAAATTTTCTTAACTGATGAATTAACTGGAATCTGGACCTATTCTATGTTAAACGGAGATTGGAGACAACTTCCCAAATTTAGAGATAAAAATGGTATTTATCGAGTTTTATATCGGCCATTTGCAACAAATATGGATTCCACAGGAAGTTTGTATTTCGTAGATTTTGGTAAACATAGAATTGATATTTTTTCCCATAAAAATAATTTACTATCAAATCTTGATTTAAAAATCGAATCAATCGATACTTCTGATTTTCCAAACATCCATATTTACACTCGAGTTAAAAATAGAGGCGGGAAGGAGTTGATAGGAATTGATAGATTAAGTTTTCGAATATTCGAAAATGATAATATGACTCCCCTCTTTTCTTTAGCTAACAAAAATAAAATTAATGAAAAAATGAACATCGCGATTGTTTATGAAAATAGCGAAAGTTTAAAAAAAGGAAAAACAAATTTAGAGGATGGTTTATTTCCTCTTTTCCGATCGTTACATGATACAGATCATATAACACTTTACCGAGCTGGAAAAGATAGCCAATTGATATTACCAGATACTGTTTCTCTTAGGGATATTCTTGCCAAAATTCGAGATAGCCAAGCTGAGGAAAAATTCAATTTTGGCAAAGCAAGTATTGCTGCCATTAAAAAACTATCAATGGAAACGGGACCAAAAATCCTTGTGTATTTGGTTTCGAAAGAAGCAAAAGAGGAAAGTTTTTTACAATACCAAAAATCTAGAATTGTATCCTATGCGAAGGCACATTCAATTCCCATTTATGTATTAACAACTAATTCGAACCCATCGCAAGAGGAGTCTTGGTCTGATTTAACAGGTCCAAGTAATGGAAAGTATATCTTTTTAGATGGTGAAGGGGACGAAAGAGATTTATACAAACTTTTCAGATCTCATTTAGACTACCGTTATATTCTTTCCTATAAAACAGATACCAATCCTGAACTCATCAATCGCTATATTAAAATTGGCATTGGTGTTGATCATAGAGGTGTAAAAGGAAGGGATGAAGGAGGTTATTTTGTTCCAGAACCTCGATAAACATACCAAAAAATACTTTGTATTTGGGATTCTATTTTTTTTCACACAATTTGTTTTTGCAGAACCTAGTGCATTGGAAGACATTGCAGAAGCTAAAATTTTCCAATCAAACAATAATTGTAGAAAAGCCATTCCACTTTACCAATCTGCCTTACAAAAAAACAGAAATTCTATCGATGCAAAGTTAGGAATCGCTGATTGTAGTTTTTTATTGGGATCTTATAAAGAAAGTAAAAAGTTTTACTTAGATATTTTACAAAGAGATTCCAAATACATACCAGCAGTCACAGGTTTATCTGAAATTTATTTATTAGATTCTGAGTTTAAATCGATTTATGAATTAATCCAACCCCTACTCACCGAATTCCCGAATCACACGGGACTAAGGATCACAGAAGCAAAAACACTTTTAAAACAAGGCAAAACAGATTCTGCTCTTTATAAAATCAAAACACTATCAGATAAAATAGGAGAACCTTCTGATTTATTAAGAATGTTAGCTGAGTTGTATTTTTCAAAAAAACAATTCGAAAATGCCTTAGACACCATTGATTCATATACAAAAAAAGAGCCAAATGATCCATCCGGATTCTCCTTTAAAGCAAAAGTTCTTTTATATGAAAATTACTTTCAACCTAGGGCTCTGGTTTCTATTTTACCCAATGTAAAAGAGTCTCTTGAAAATGCGTTAAATTTGGATGATAAAAACGAAGAAGCTAGATTCTATTTTGTATATCATGATTTGATTTTAGCAAATGCAAATAATGACAAAGATTTAAAAACAAAAGCATTCAAACGAATTTACGAACTTGCACGTGAGTTCCCCGAAAATCAACTCTATCATAGCATTGAGGCAAATCTTGCTTGGGAATTGGGTGAAAACAAATTTGCCTCTTACCATTACAGAAGAGCATTAGCACTCGATGATTTAGATGAAATATTGCGTTTTGAAGCAGAAGAGTATGTCATCTCTTCAGAAAAGGAAGAATCCAAACTACGACGAGAGTTGGGAGACTACCGAAGGGATCGTTATTATGCCGAAAAACATTCCTTATACCATAAAAGTAGTTTATTCCATTTATTTAGAGCAAGGGACTTAAGTGCGCAAACACCAGTGATCCGAAAGGAACTATTGGATTTTTATAATTTATCAGGTGATTCCGTAAAATATACAAATCTGCTTTTACGTCTGAGAGAAGAAGATCCAAACTCTTTTAAACTACAAAACAAATTGGAATTTGTGATCAAAAATCTAAAGGATTCGATCGAGTTTAAAGAAGGATACATTCAAATTGATCCAAATTCTGTTTCCGATTTATCGGTTCGGTTTAGTCCAGAAGTTTATGTTTTTGATTTAGAATCAGTGAGTCCATTTCCTTACCACCTCCAAGCCGGTCGCCTTTTTGCAGAAGTTTTAAGATACCAATTAAAGAATATGTTATCAGTAAGAGTGGTTGAAGGAAGTGAATTTAAATCCATTCGAAATTTATTAAAGGAATCTAGTTACCATCCATTTTCACAAACAATTCCTTTTTCCATCGACAATTTACACCACCTGGATTCCAAAAGGCGAAATGCAACTAAGATCCGCTATGTGGTCCATGGAAAATACCAAATCGAGAATGGAGATATCAAATTTGATATTTCAGTTTATGATCGGAATCAACTCAAAGACATCGTCAATTGGAAAACAAACCAAAGAGGAAGAGATAGTTTACCTACTATAGTTCATCGAATTGCCGAACGGATTAAATCTACCTTGCCTATCGAAGGGAAAATTCTAAAGGTAAAAAAAGACGAAGTCATTGTATCTATTGGAAAAGATGACGGCTTAAAATTGGATTCAAAACCAGTATTCCAAAGGAGAGGAAAAACTCTTTTTGAAGGAGAAATCATTTCTTTAGGAAAGTCGATTTCAAACATCAAACCAAAACAACGGGGATGGGAAAAAGAATTGGCTACTGGGGACGATGTGGTGCTAAAAACGGACTAGGATAAAAAGAAGAAAAGAAAATTAATAAAACTTCCGAAATCCTTTCTTCTTTTGAATCATCTAACGATTCAATTTCCAATTGGCAAATGTTTCCGTCCATATATAGAGAATCCACTTGTTCTGAAAGAAAACAGTTTTTTAAAATTGGCACTAACTGGTCGTAGTCCTTTTGATCCAAATAAACTTTCCCATTGGAAAATTGATAGTTGGATTCGATTCTATGGATCCTTTCTTTTGGAGTGTGTTTCCATTTTAACTCTACATTAGGATGGTAGTATATCTTTCCATTTTCCATGGAAAACTCACCATGATGTAATCTTTTTTTCGAATCTTCATTTGCAAAACGTATCCAATCCGTATCCCCTGGTATACGATCTGCAAAACTCACTTGGACTTCACCGACTCCGCTTTGGTTCTGAACCAATCGAACAAATAGAACTTGTTCCTTATTTAGTCTTAGAGACTCATTTTTTATTCTTTCGATGACTTCTGAATGTAATTTGGGAAACGATTGATTCTTTTTCTGAAAAAACAAAGTCATAATTGATTTGATTTCCTTCTAATGAGTATGGATACATTTATTTTCCAATCAAAATTCCAAGTGCCGATCGAAAGGTTATTCCAATTCCATGAAGACCCAATTGGTTTTGAAACATTGATGAAAACAAATCGAGGGATCAGAGTGATCCAAAAACCAGGATCTATTAAAGTCGGTGAAACAGCCATTTTAAAAGTTCCGATCTTTCCCTTTATTTATACTGAATGGATCGCAAAACATACCAAATACGAGAAAAATTCCCTTTTCCAGGACAATCAAGAAAAAGGACCATTTCTAAAGTTTTTACACACACATCGGTTTATCAAAGTAAATGAAAACGAATCCATCTTATCAGATGAAATTGAAATTGATTTTTACCTTTGGCCCATCTCCCGATTCTTTATCTACCCAATGTTGTATTTCATGTTTAAAAAACGCCATAACCTAACAGCTAAATATTTTTCAGTCAAACCCAACTTAATTTTTAGCGGGTATTCTCGAACCATAATCAATTAGTTGGCGGTTGTATTCCTTTTCCATAAGAGGAGAAGAGATCAAAAAATCCGCACTAGAACGATTGCATGCCATTGGAATATTATATAATACAGCAATCCGTAATAGAGCTTTCACATCTGGATCATGTGGTTGCGCAGAAAGTGGATCCCAGAAAAACACCATAAAATCTATTGAATCTTCTACGATTTTCGCACCAATTTGTTGGTCTCCACCAAGTGGTCCGGAAATGAATCGAAAGACTGGTAAACCAATTTGTTCATGGATCAATTTTCCCGTTGTCCCTGTTGCCGAAAGATGATGTTTACTCAAGGTTCCTCGGTTGAATTTTACCCAATCAAGTAAATCTTCCTTACGATTGTCATGTGCGATGAGAACGATCTTTTTCGTTGTTTCCATTTTTCTCTGAATTAGTACCATAAAGTGATAGTTCTTGCCAATATCCTGGATTCAAGGAAAGTTTCCCTGAAATGGTAAACCAACGCCGATTTTTTTGGGTCCTCTTCCTTCTATCCTTCCAAATTCCGCTCGGAGCCACTGATCCAAATAAGGCTATAGAAACAAGGGTTGAATCCATTCTCCCAACCCAACCAGATTCAGGTTCACCCTGGGGAGATTCTTCCCAAGCCATCAGTACCATACCAGTTCTCGACTTTGTCGATGAAAAAAACTCTCAAAAAAGATGGTCTGACGCGAGTAAAGAATACTCACTTGCCTTGGAAGGTTTTGAAACTGGAAAAAAGGGAATCGATAAACGCAGAGAGGATTTTAAAAAAGAAGTATTTTATGAAGATCGTTACGAATGGCAGAAGGTAACACGAAAAGAAAACAAAGAAAAAGAATTTCAAAAACAACTTTATGAACTAAGGACTCAAACAACACTTCGTCTCGTAAAAGCTATGAATTTGTTAGATAAAATCGAAAATCCTAATGTAAAAGAAAGTGACTCCTATACTGATTTAAAATCTGGCATTTACAGAGAATACATCAAACACCAAGAATCTTTTAAAAACTACTTACAGGTCATCGACTTTACAAATCGTTATATTGAAATCTCATCCAAAAATGAAATGGAAGCAGAACCTCACAGACTACTTGCCTTATCCTATGAGAAAATGGAACAAACAGCATTACGTTCAAAAAACCAAGAACTCTATTATGAATTTAAAGAATTAAAGAAAAAACATCTATTACGATTTGCAGAATTGCATTATGGCCGCGAATCAAAAGAATACGCGGCGATTGAGGAAAAAGTCGGAAAGGATTTTTGAATTACAACATCCCAAGTTTTTTCTTAAGTGCTCTATTTTCTTCCACCAGTTCTTTAATTTCTTGTTCCGTATACTCAAATAAACGATCTTGCGCTCGTAATATTTTATCTAAATTCATCTCTTCGATTCGTGAATAATTTAATACTTCTTCTGTCGCCTTTTGTAGTTCAAGGGCTTGTTTGAGTTCTTTTTCCCGAAGTTCATCCAATTGTTGGATTGCTTTGACCCTTTGGTGTAACTCAATGAGCTCTTGGTTTTTCATATCATTCACTCGTTCAAGAGCAGAATTAATGCCTGCTTGTGAACGTTTCACGAGTTCCTCATACTTAAGGATGGAACGCAAAGCTTCGTTTTCCTTTTTTGATTCTTCGTATTCTTGGTGTGCTAAAGAAAATACACCCTCAAAAAAACCAACATTTTCTAAACAGGAATTTCCAATATCTAAAGCCGCTGCTTTGTAGGATTCGGATTGGATGGTTCTGTCCAAAATCATCCTGAGTTCCCGAACATGGAGAGGGTTTTCTAAAACTAGGTATTTGGGTTGAGTTTGTACCATCTCTTGGATTTGGTTTACAGCATCTTCTGAAGAAACTAAGATCAAAGAAACAAAAGGACTCATTTCAAAAGTAGATTTGATTTTTGGTTGGATCTCATTCCATTCTTTTAGCGTCACTTGGATGAAAAGGATGTGAATATCGTTTGGTGTGAGAGAGATTTGATCCAATTCAGACAAACCAATTTGGTTCACTTGGATCTTGATTTTTGAATGTTTCCAAAGCTCTACGGGAAACGGACGGCCCTGGGAAAGATTCCAAATATAAGAAGTTTTCAAACCCGATCTCCTAATTGACAACTACACTCTATGGGACCGTAGACAGGGGAATTTTCTAGCAAATTTTCTATTATTTCTTCCTTGCGAAGCGATTTTTTAACATTTCCCATGTTTCATCCCATTTGTCTTTCCATCGAAAATAAAATCCTAACATATTACGAATTGATTCTGGTAATTTTGCATCAGTCCTTGAGATCATGATATAAATCGAAAGGGTCGCAATTACGATATTCGCAGACCAAGGACCCACCCAATCCGGAACATTCTCTTTGTAGGAAATCCCAGAACCAAATATAAAAAACGTATAGTAAATGAGTAAAAAGATTACAGCAAGAGTAAAACTCATACCTTTTCCAGAACGTTTGACAACAAGACCCAAAGGAAAGGATAGAAAGAAAAAAATCTGACAAGAGAGTGGAGTCGCAAACCGTTTGTGGATTTCCACATTAAATCCCGTGAGGGTTTTTTTGGATTCATTCAGAAGTTCAGACAACTGTGTGAATAAGGCAAACTTTTGTGCCATATCTTCTTGGTTTCCCGAATTGGCACCTATGATGAGCTCATATTTGAATTGTTCCACCATTTGTTTGAGCCCACCTACACCTTTGATAGACAAACCATATTCTTTTAAAATTTCCAATCCTGGAATATTTTCCAAACCTTCGGATTCAATGGCATTTCTAATCTCAATTAACATTGGTAAGGAGAAGGTATCAGGCTTTACATTGATACTTAAGGTTTTTGTATCTTTTTTCGCTGGTGTATTGTAATCCATTTCCCCATTCATGAAATTGGTAACACCAATTGCATTGGTTTCAGGATCCCATTCAATCACATAACCTTTTCTCAATCGAACTGACTTTTCGTATTCACCAACAGAGTTCTTTTTTTCAACAAGTAACCCTTCCTTAGCGTTGATGATTTGTAACATTTTTGACCCACCCATTGGGACGGCCAAATTGTTCACCATGATAAAATCAGTTCCACTAGCAGAAATTGCCCATTCTCGTATTTGAACATTACTTAGGTTACCATCTTCATCCACACCACCAGAATACATGGTTCGACCCTTCTCGGAGAAAAAATCCTGTGTTTTATCCCCAGAAAATTGACCAGGTTGGATCGCAAGTAAGGGATTATAAGATGCAATCCAATTATCAAAATCCTTCATCTTACGAGTGTTCTCTGGCCCTAAATAAAAATTTAGATAACCAACAAGAAGGGTCATAAGAAAGCCAAATACCAAAAAATTACTGTAGATATAAGGAAACGAAACCCCTGATGCCCGCATCGCAGTGATTTCGGAATCACCAGACAATCGACCTGCTGCCATAATTCCAGACATCAAACAGGCCATAGGAATGGTCATGGGGAGTGTATTCCCAAAAACATAACCCATATAATCTAACAAACGGAAAAAATCGACACCTTTTCCAACAAAAAGTCCAATCATCTTTTGGATGGCAACTGCCATATAGATCATTGTAAAAAAAGAAAGAGCAACCAAAAACGGACTTAAGATCTCTTTCAGAATGTAAATCCTTAAAATGGAAGGTTTGAAACGTTTCCACTTACCTAACCTATCCGTATCCACCATAAAATCTGGTGGTAAATCGTCTTTGGAATGAACCCTAACGGTTCTTAAATCAACAGGTTTAGACAATCAATTTCCCTTTGAGAGTAGCACTAGTTGCTTGTTCAATGAGTACAGTTACCGTTTTTCCAATCCAATCCGATAAGTCTTGAGACATTCCTTCTGGAATTGGGAAAACTACCATTCGACCACAGTGTGACCGACCACATAACTCTTGTTTTGATTTTTTTGAAGTATTCTCCACCAAAATGGAAAATTCTTTTCCAATTTTTGTTAGATTTTTCTCCAACGAAATTTTTGTTTGGAGTTCAACAAGTTCGATTAACCTTTTACTCTTAACTTCCTCAGGAACATCGTCAATAAACTTACGTTTTGCGATGGTCCCCTCTCGTTCAGAATATTTAAACATATAAGACATGTCAAATTTCACTTGTTTTACAACTTCTAAAGTTTCTTGGAATTCTTCGTCAGTTTCTCCTGGAAATCCTACGATGATGTCAGACGTTATTCCGATATCAGGAATCACTGCTTGGATTTTTTGAACCAAATCCAAATATTCTTCCTTCGTATAACTACGTTTCATATCTCGCAGTACTTTTGAACTCCCTGCTTGGAGTGGCATATGGATTTGAGAAGAAAATCTTTCTTCTTTTGCCATAAGTGAAATGAGATGATCTGGAAAATCTTTAGGGTGAGGACTTGTAAACCGAACTCGCTCAATACTGGTTTGTTTTAGAATTTCTTCCACAAGTGCACAAAAGTCAAAATTTTCATAGGAATAACTATTCACATTTTGGCCAAGAAGTGTGACTTGTTTCACACCCATCGTTTCCAACTGTTTGATCTCATGGATGATGGACTGCGGTTCACGGCTCCTTTCTCTTCCTCTTGTATAAGGAACCACACAGAAGGTACAAAAATTATTACAACCACGCATGATGGTAACAAATGCCTGGATCCCATTCACAACCTTTGGCTCTAATTCATCATACGTTTCTGTCCTGGATAACCTTGTGAGTTGGACATCTTTTTCACCCTTACGAATGTTTTCTATGAGTTCTGGTAAGGTCCTATAATTATCTGGACCCACAATCAAATCGAGAGGCAATTCTTGGTTGAATAAGTCTTCACCTAAGTTTTGTGCCATACAACCCAAAACACCGATGACCAAATTAGGATTCTTTTTCTTGAGGTAACCGAGGGATTGGAGTCGTCCATAAATCTTAGCGTGTGCATTTTCTCGGACGGCACAAGTATTCAAAAATATGATATCACTGTCTTCCACCGAATTTGTGGTTTCGTAATTCTCCTTACGGAATAGTTCCTTTACTATGCCTGAATCGTATTCGTTCATTTGGCAGCCGTAAGTTTCCACATAGACCTTTCCCAGTTGGATGGAGGGAATACTGTCTAAGCTTTCTGTCAAGGTAGGGTTCATAATGATATGTTTTCCCAAGAAAATTCCTTGTAAAGCAAAGAAGAATGGATAGGAAGGGGTATATGCCGAACACAAAGCGGGAGACTTTTTATGAAATTTTAGGAATTTCGAGAGATTTTCCTACGAATGGCATTGAAGCGGTTTACCTACGTGAATTACTCTTTTGGGAACAACTTGAAAAAGCTGGTAGTCAGGAAGCCAAAGACAAAATTTTGGAACTAACAAGGGCCTATTTGACTTTAAGTGATCCAAACAAAAGAGATGTTTATGATTCGGAATTGGATTTTGAATTTGTACTACTTGATGGAAAAGCCAAAGACCCGGAAATGGAAGAGGCTTACGACATATACCGGCTGGGTCATAAAAAAACCTACCAAGAAATTCTCAGCGAGTTTTCAAAATTCAAAGGTGAGATGGGAGATACTTTATGGGTATTAAAAAAGACAACCATCTACCTTGTCATCAACTTACTGTTATACTCCGGAATTGTTTTGTTCCAGTCTTTGTTCCACCAAAATGAAATGGAAACGTCCAAAGAAAATGACATTCTCTTTAATTTCCTTTCCTATCTATTTTTGGGATTCAGCGGTATTGGTTACCTACTTTTCCGATTTTTGTACATTCCGAAACAATTAAAAAAAAGAAAAGAATCTCGGCTTTAACGAATTGATTTCGGAAATAAAATAGGAAGCAAATTCGGAAAACAAGCGCCACTCAAATGGAGCGAATCGACAAAATCTTTACATTTCCAATTTGGATCTTCATTGGGATCGATGACAATGAATTTAGAATTTGGTGACCGTGATACAACTTCCACTTCTTTCCTAACTTCGGTATTAAATCGATCAAGTAACCCATCTGTTTTCATCCATCGTCGGAGAGGCTCTGAAACAGCAGGGAAATAAACGATCACTGGAATTCCTTTTCCTTCTAATAGATGTAACATCTTCTTAAAAAAGAAAATTTGCGTCGGCGATAAGGAAGAACCTCGTAAGTACTGGTTGTACATTGCTTCCGCATCTCGTTCCAAGAATAAATCCATATTTGCAAATTTAATCTCATTGGGTAGTGCTCCAAATTTCACACGATTTACCATTTTGATTTTATCTATGTATCCCCTTTTATGTTCTTTTCCTGTGATTCCAGAAGACATTCCAGGGAAAAAACCAATCTCAATTTCCTTATTATTGGCCTTAATTGCTGTGGGATCTAAAGGGTATTTATACAATGCAAATAATTTTTTTAGAAAATAAACTTCTGCTTCATCAATCGAAAAACCTTTCGTGTGAGTGGTCCATGGATCTTTCGATTTTGTTCTAAAAAAATCCAAATGTTCCAATACATAAAGATTATCGTACGATCCATTTAAGGAATAATCGATAGCGGATTTAGAAAATAAAAGTGGATCCACTTCTATCAAAACATAACGAATCGGTAAGTTTGTTGCAAGCACTCGTTCCAACCAATATGCTTGGAAACTTGGTGGACCAAAGGGAGCAGCAAAGTTAAAAGAATTTGTATTTGGAAAAAATCCTTCCACCATTTCAGAATCAAATTCACCTGAACGAGAACTTCCTAAAATCAGACCTATCTGTTTCCCGGGATTCTTTTTTGATTCCTCGAGCATAACTTCGAATAGATCTTCTTTGAGTTCGTAAAACTTACGTTCAATTTTTTTCCAGCTATATGTATTCTCAACAATCACAGGTAGGAAAAATAGTTTATCAAATAAAAACAATGCTAAGGCAAGAAGAAGTGGATAGAAAACAATTGGAAATTTATTTTTCATATTAAAATTGGAAGTATATAAACTCCGTACCTCCAGGTGCTAAATAACCCAATAAAACTGTCACAACAAAAGAGAACAAAAATAAAAACGAAAGACTAAACTTCGTTGTCCATGATTCTCTTGGAAAACTAGGTTTTGTTTGTAAGTAGTTTAATAGGAATGTTAACAATATAGAATAAAGAATTTTTTCTAACTGGCCTATCCTTTCCCCCGGTGCAATCACAAAGGATCGAAACAACATTGAAACTGCATTTTTGACAGTCGGTGCGTTAAAAAATGGAATTGTTAATACAAAAAAGAGAAAGGTATAAAGAATACCTATCCATTTTTTCCATAGTACCACAGCTTCCTTTTTCGGTTTGTTTGTTATAATTTCTACCTTTCGCTCAATGCTAAGCACAAGTCCGTGTAAAAATCCCCAAATGATAAATGTAAAATTGGCACCATGCCAAAATCCAGCCAATGTAAACGTAAGGATTAGGTTAAAATATCCTCTCCATTCTGATACCCGAGATCCTCCAAGTGGAAAATAAATATAATCTTTGATCCATGTAGCAAGTGTCATATGCCAACGTGTCCATAATTCACGAACTGATGCTGACAAATAAGGAGCATGGAAGTTCTCAGGCAAATTGATTCCTAATAATTTTCCTAAACCACGCGCAAGGTCAGTATACCCACTAAAATCACAAAATACACGTGCCGCATAACCAAACATTGCTAGTGCATTTGATACACCATCATAAGCATCTGGGTTTTGAAAGATAGGTTCGATGATGGGAGACAAATTATCTGCAATCACTACCTTTTTCAATAAACCAAGAAAGACTAAATAATAACCTTCAAACAACTGTTCTTTTTTTGCATTCCAAACTTCTAATTGGTAAAAGAATTCCCCATGCCTTACGATAGGTCCAGCTACCAATTGGGGGAAAAAGAATATAAACAATCCAAATTGTAAAAAACTTGGATTCTCATTTGCGTTCCCTCGTTTCACATCAATTGTATACGCAACCATTTGAAAGGTATAAAAACTAATGGCAAGAGGCAACGTGATGGAATCAAAACCAAATTGGGAATTTAAGAAAACCTGAATGGATTCATTTGAAAACCATAAACTCCCTGTGATTTGAAACAAAAGAGACCATAAAAAATAAAAATATTTAAATAGGAATAGGTTTCCAAAATTAATCAGTAAAGAAATGGGATACCAACAACTGTTCTTGTTTTTCAAGATTTGTTTGTTTAACAAATGGTTGATCAAAACTAAAGTTAGAAAATGAAATGCAAATGGAATCGACCAAGCTGCATAAAAAACAAAAGAAGCTAAAAATAGAAATACAAGTCTAAACTTACCTCGGATATACCAGTGTAGTGCATAAACTACAATAAAAAACAAAAGGAAACTAAGCGATGTAAATTTCATTCTAAGATATCACCAATATTTTCAATTATATTTCTCCATCAACCTGAATCACAAGTCCTTTTAAGTATTCTCCTTCTGGGTGGAAAACAGAATATCCATGGTCAGGGCTTTGGGTTAAATGGTGTAAAATTCTAACTCTTTTTTTTGCATCCTTAGCTGCTCCAAAAACAATTTTTTTGAATAAATCAAAGGAAATATGTTGGGAACAAGAAAAGGTAAAAATAAGACCACCATCTTGAATTTTAGAAATGGCTCTCATATTTATGTCTTTGTATCCTCTACTTGCTTGCATCACAGTAGAAATGTTTTTAGTGAATGCAGGTGGATCAAGGATAATACAATCATAAAACCCAGGATCCATTTGTTTTAAATAATCAAAACAATCATGTTCGATACTCTTATGTTTTCCGTTTTCAATGGAAGAACCGATTCCATTGAGTTTCAAATTTTTTTCACAAATTTCTAATGCTTGTTTTGATATATCAAGACTATGAACGGACTTTGCTCCATTTAACAATGCATAGACGGAAAACGCACCCGAGTAGGCAAATGTATTGAGTATGGTTCGATTCTTTGCGTATTTTCCAAGGAGTGCCCGATTTTCTCTTTGGTCTAAGAAAAATCCTGTTTTTTGTCCTTTTTCAATATCTGAAATAAAACGAAGACCATTCTCTAAAAAGATACATTCGGAAAGAATACCCTTTTCAATGGAAACTTCGTCCCCTTTTTTTGAATCTTGTTTTTCGTGTTTTTCAATGATTGTGTGATAACCCACTGATTCTAAAAATTTTACTAATAGCGGTTTCAATCGAATCACACCAGGGATTTTCAATTGTAGAACGGCTGTCTCATTATATATATCCACAATCATTCCAGGAACACCGTCACCTTCAGAGTGAAACAAACGAAATCCATTTGTATCATTTGGTAATAAGGAACGTTTCAGATTTAAAATTTGATTCCATTTGGAAAGCCAATACGACTCCGACTTCCCATCCTTTTCCTTATCAAAAGAGAACAGTCGAATCCGGATTTGGCTACTTGGATCATAAAAACCCCAACCCAAAAAAGAACCATTCGAAGATTGCACCTCAACGATATCACCTGCACTAGAATGTTTCTCTACAAAATCAATGGCACCTGAAAATACCCAAGGATGAAAATTTAATATAGCTTTTTCTTTATTCTTCTTTAAGCGAATGACCATTCTTCATCCAATTGTTTATACGAAATGTTTTGGGAGTCAATACCCCCGTATAAATATGATAAAAAAGTTACTGATTGTTCTTGTCTTTTCTTTTTCCCAATTGGAATCTAGCCCTCTTTTAGATTTTACCATCCAGAACCATCCCCATTCGATCACAAGTTTAGATTCAAACCAAAACGATCCAAAATCCCAGTGGTACATTACGGAAAATGGACTAACGGAAAGTGAAATTCAAAATCTAAAGGAAGAAAATTTTTCCAATTACAATTGGAAACGGATCAAAATTCCAGGAAACTTATTCCCTTCCAAAGAGAATCAAAAACAGAAAAGAACTGTGATTTTAGCGAAATGGATCGAAATGGATGTTGATCCAAATATTCAGTATAGTGTTCGTCTTGGGATTATCAATGACCGTGACCGCACCTTCTTAAATGGAAAACTAATTGGCAAAACAGGCGAATGGGATTCCCCGTTTCCACAAAATTACGATAAATTGAGAATCTATCCGATTCCTTCCCATTTGATTTTGCCTAAAAAAAAGAATCTTTTGTTGGTTAAAATCCAACTGTATTTTCAAAATTCAGGCGGAATTGAACAAGACGAAACATTATTAGGTCCGAGTACTGACATCCAAAATCGATTTTATAAAGATGAATTCATAAAATTAATTTTCCTTACAGTTTATATCACGGTTGGAAGTTACTTCTTATTTTTGTTTATCAGAAGGAGAAAAGACAGGGAAAATTTATTCTTTTCACTCTTTTCTTTTTCATTCGTACTTTATAATTTTTTAAGAAACCAATTAAAATATGAACTCGGGTTTTCTTTCTTAGAGATGAAAAAATTGGAATATTTAACAATTTTGTTACTCATACCATTCATGTACCATTTTTTGCGGACGCTATTTGAAGATCGATATGTAATTTTTGCGAAAATTTTAGATGGATTTCAATTGTTGATCTTTTCCTTTTTCTTGGTTTCGAATAATATAGAACACTTCAATTTTGTTCTCTCCAATTTGGTTCAACCAACATGGATCCTTTATGTCATACTCATTTTTTCCAATTTGATTCGAAATCTGAGAAAAGGAGAAAAACGAGCAATTTACATTACGATAGGACTCACCATAGTTTTAATTGCAGCCATCATTGATACAGCAACAAATCGAAATTATTGGGTATTCCCTCGAATCATGGGATATGCATTTTTGTTCTTTAACATTTCACTTGCAATGATTCTCGCAAATTCATTTGTGAAATTGAATGAGGAATTTGAAGATCTCAATAAAAACTTAGAGAAAAAAGTTGAGGATCGAACTGACGCATTAAATGAATCACTTAATCAATTACAAATCTTAAAAGAAAAACAAGACGGGGATTATTTTTTAACTTCACTCCTCATCCAACCGTTAGCACGAATTGAAAATAAAATTCCCGAACTCAAAATTGAATCTTATACCAACCAAAAGAAAAAATTTCAATTTAGAGGGAAAGATGGGGAAATTGGTGGAGATATATGTATTGTTGGTTCGATTCATTTAGAATCGGGAGAATATACTGTTTTTGCCAATGCCGATGCAATGGGAAAATCAATACAAGGAGCTGGAGGAGCTCTTGTATTAGGTGTAGTATTCCAAGCAGTTTTATCTAGAGCAAAGTCCAGTTATACCAAAAGGAGACCACCTGAACTTTGGTTAAAGGATCTTTATGTAGAACTACAATCTGTATTCGCAAGTTTTGATGGTTCTATGTTATCGAGTGTGGTACTTGGAATGGTTGGCAAAAATGGATACATTTACTACATCAATGCGGAGCACCCGTGGAGTATTTTATATAGAGATGGTGTAGCATCCTTTATCGAAACAGAACTTTCTATGCGAAAACTTGGATTTCCCAAAAACAATACACACTTCCAAATCAAAACATTTTCACTATTGGATGGAGATGTACTTCTCGTTGGTTCCGATGGAAGAGATGATATTGGATTGATGAGTGAAACAGAGAACCGCTATATCAACGAAGATGAAACATTGATCCTTCGTTTTGTGGAGAGAACAGATGCAAAACTTTTACCACTTGTACAGGAAATAGAAAACAACGGGGAAATCACAGATGACATATCTTTTTTAAGAATTGGTTACCAATCGGAAATTCCAAAACTTTCCATTTCAGAAGAAATTCGCAGAACATTCCTAAATATCCAAACGGATGCCAAAAAAGGAAATTATGAAAATGCACTTTCGGAGTTGATCCCCCTTCTCACTCAATTTTCCCATCCGAACTTCCATTCATTGGCAGGGAAAATCTACTTCCATCAAAAAAAATGGATAGAAGCTTTACACCATCTCAAACTTGCATTCAATGAAAACCCGTCGAAAGAAAACCTATTGTATATGATTGCTAAATCTGAATTCCAATTGGGTAAAATCGAAGATGCCGTTATCTGGTGTGAACGATTATTCTTAAGGAATAAATCTCACAAACAAAACACAAAACTATTTTTTCGGTTACTAGACCTTACTGAAAACTTTGATAAAAAGAGTTTTTACTTAGAATTTCTTAGCCACGAAGGAAATACAATATAACGAATGCCCCTAAAAGAATCCGATACACTCCAAAGGAAATAAAACTCCTTCTACGGATAAAGGCCATAAATAGTCTGATGATAAAATAACAGATAACAAAAGAGATGATACTTCCAAACAGTAAAAGACCTATTGTTTCTGAATTTAGAATATGACGATGTTTGTATAGTTTGTACAATCCGGCCAAACTTAAAACAGGGATGGCAAGAAAAAAAGAAAACTCAGCACTTTCTTTTTTTGATACACCCAAAGTTCTTGCTGATATGATAGTTGCTGCTGACCTTGATACACCTGGAATCAAAGCAAAACATTGTAAAAAACCTACGATCAATGATTCCTTGAATCCAATTGACTTACCTTGACTTTCATCCAGATGTCTTTTTTCAACAATGACCATGAGAAGTCCACCGACGAGCCATGATACACCAAGGATCAATAATAGATCAGGTCTCATTTTAATTTGGTCGAGTTGGGATTTGAAAACAAATCCTAATACTAAAATTGGTAAAATACCAATGAGTAAATTGAGGTAAAATTGGAAACCGGCCTTGTCAGTGGTTTGTTTGAAACCAAACTGAACTGCCATTTTCAAATGGCCCCAAAGTGTTTTATAATACAAAACAACAACAGATAAAATGGCACCAGTTTGTATGAAAATATCATACAGATCTTCAAATGCCTCGTGAGGGACAGTAAGGTTTTGAAACGGGAAAAAATAACTAAATAAAAACAAATGGCCAGTGGATGACACTGGCAAAAATTCCGTGGCAGCTTCTATGATGCCACGTAAAAACGCATTTAAAGTATTATCCATTAAAACTTAGTTATTTGGAGTTTGTGTTGGAGTTGGTTCTTCTACTTTCTTCTTTGGAGCAAGGTATGCATCCAAATCAAATTTTTCATTTCGTTTGATACTAACTTCTTCTTTAATTCTTTCTACTACTAAAGGAAGGTATTCTCTCGTTTGCATTTGTTTCAATTGTGCTTTTGCAAAAGTTTTACATTTGTCGATCGTTAAGTTAAAATTACGATCCAACTTTCTCATTCTTTCACATTCCGCTAATGCTTGTTCTTCCGTGATTTGGATTTTTTTCTCAACTTGTTCAGAAACATACATTTGTGCAATTGTTTGCATTTCAACTTGTTTGATCACTTCTGCTACATCTGGTCTTGAAATAAAACCATTCTTTTCTGCTACCAAACGAGTCATGATCATCTGTCTGTAAGTTTGGTAGAAATTTTTCTTTTGGAGTTGGTAATTGAGATCTTGGAAATTTGGTGGAACTTCGTTGATGTCTTTTTCAATGAATTCTAAGAGTGTTTTCTTTTCAATATTTTGTAAACGGCTGATGGAATCAAGGGCAGTGTCGTAAGCTGCTTCAAAGTCTTTTACTGTAATCTTATGGTTGTCTAAGGTTTCGATGACTGGAGAAGAGTCAGAACACTGTACTAGGGCGAAAGATGCCAAAAACACAAACAAAGGAAGGATTTTTTTCATATTATTTAATTGCCAAAATAGATTTGAGATGATGGTTTCTCCAATTCCCTCAATGTCTATCTTTTTTTGCCAACGGAAACTTGATTCCTATGCTTAAAATTTAAGCGGCCAAGAATTCCAAAATGCCCAAAAGTTTTTTGATTTTTTTCAAATCATCTTTTTCAATGTTCGTATAACGAAGAACAGATGGTTCTGAAGGAGCGATTGTAAGCCCTTTAAATTGGCCCATGGCTTGGATCACTCTGTCCGGATTCCCCCTAAAGTATGTACCACATTTGAACAGAACCTCATCCGATTTTTCTGTCACAAATTCGAAACCTAAATTGGAGGAAAGAGTTCTAATTTTTTCCAATTCGACAAAGGTTTTTGCAATCTGAGGGAGTTCACCAAATCTGTCTTCCATCTCAAGAGCCAATTCCTCAATTTCATCCAGATTGGCAGACCCTTCAAAACGTTTATAAAATTCAATTTTTTGTTTTGTATCAGGGATGTATTCATCGGGAAGATAAAAATTGGTTTTTAAATTGACTGCCGTTCGAACTTCTACTCGAACTTCTTCTCCTTTGATACGGGAAATGGACTCTTCTAACATTTTTACATAGAGATCAAAACCAACTTCCATAATGTCGCCAGACTGTTCTTTACCCAATAAATTCCCAGCTCCGCGGATTTCCAAATCGCGCATCGCTACTTTGAACCCTGAACCTAACTCTTGGTATTCGAAGATAGTATTGAGTCTTTTTTCGGCAAGTTCCGTCATTAGTTTTTTGGAAGGATAAAACATATAAGCATATGCTTTTCGATCCGACCTTCCCACTCGTCCTCGGATTTGGTACAATTGTGATAAACCAAACATATCTGCCCGTTTCACAATTAAGGTGTTCACATTTGGCATATCGATACCCGATTCAATGATCGTAGTAGTCACCAAAATATCATATTTCCTTTCGTAAAAATCTACTAGAGTTTCTTCAATTTCATCTTCAGTCAATTGTCCATGCAAAATTCCAACGGAAACTTCAGGGACTAAGGACCTTACGTAAGAGGCTTCTTCTTCAATTGACTCAACTCGGTTGTATAAATAGAATACTTGCCCACCCCTTTCAATTTCCTTTCGAATTGCTTCTTGGATTAGGGTATCGTCTTCTTCTAAAACATAGGTTTCGACACTTTGTCTATTTTTAGGTGCGGTGGAAATGATAGATAACTCTCGAATTCCAGTGAGTGCCATATGTAAAGTTCGTGGGATGGGAGTTGCTGTTAATGTTAAGACATCAACAAGGTTTTTAAATTTTTTAATCGATTCCTTATGAGTGACACCAAATTTTTGTTCTTCATCGATGATGAGTAGTCCCAAATTTTTCGGTTTTACCTTTGAAGACAAAATTGCATGTGTTCCAATTAACATATCAATTTTACCTTCTGTAAAATTCTTCAAATCTTCCCGGATCTCGGCGGCAGATCTAAATCTAGAAACAAATGCTATCTTAATCGGATAATTTTCATATCTCTGTTTGAATGTATTAAAATGTTGGAGTGAAAGAATGGTTGTTGGCGTGAGTAACATCACCTGTTTACCAGCCATAATGACTTTAAATGCTGCACGAATTGCAACTTCAGTTTTTCCATACCCAACATCACCACATACCAAACGATCCATTGGTCGAGAGGACTCTAAATCTTGTTTGACGGCTTCAATGGCTGAAATTTGATCTGGAGTCTCTTCAAATTCAAAAGCGGCTTCAAACTCTTCCTGCCAAATTGTATCAGGAGGAAATGCAAAACCATTTAACTTCATTCGATTCGAATAAAGTAACACGAGTTCTTCGGCAAGTTTATCTACGGACTCTTGGACCCGTTCCTTAGCTTTTTTCCAAGAATTTTTACCTAACGTATCGAGTTTAGGAGAATCTGTCCCTCCAATGTATTTTTGTACAAGGGAAATTTGATCCAATGGAACAAATAAACTATCACCACCAGCATATTCCAACTTAAGAAAATCTCTTTCCTTTCCATCGGCTTTTGTTCGTTCCATTTTAATGAAACGGCCCACTCCATGATTCACATGAACGATGTAATCTCCTTCTTTTAAATCAATGAAGGATTCGATCATTTGAGAGGATTGTTTTTTATAACGAGTTTTTCGTTTGTATTGACGTCCAAACAAATCATTATCTGTAAAAACGTGGATACCATTTTCCACCAAATGAAATCCACGTTTTAATTCAGATAAAATCAAATGGATTCCAGGTTTAGAATCGGAAAAGGGAAAAGGAGTTGGTTCTTCCGAATTTTCTCCAATCGTGTTTACTTCTGTTTCAGAAAATAAACCCTTCAATCGCAACATTTGCGCAAGAAATGAAGAAGTGATATAGATACTCTGATTTGGATTTTCGGAAAGTAATTCTAAAAAATGTTCCTTTGCCTCTCTGATTTTCCCTCTAAAACCCTTTACCTCAGTGATTGGTGCATAACCAAAATTATGTGTTAGATTTGGCAAAAGTGTGAATTGAATTCCATTTGTGTTGTCAGAGGTTAAGGCGTTCCATTCCGAGCCAAACGATAATAATTCATTGGGAGGTAAACAAACCGACTCTTCTTTTTTTTTCTCAAATAAGGTATTGTATTCTCTCTCCATTCCATACGATCTTTCCTTTGTTTCCTGAAACTTTGGAAAAATTAGGATGGGTGATTCTTTAAAAAAATCTAAAAAACCTTCTTGTTTCCTAACCAATGGTAAATGTTCCTCAATGATTTCTAATTCGGAATCAATAGGAATTCGTTTATCAGTATATTCTTTTAATAGTGTATGGTATTTTTCTAATTCGTTTTTTGTAACAATCGTTTCGTTAGCAGCAGTAATTACGATTTCACTAATTTTAGAAATTGATTTTTGCGTATTTGGATCAAATGTTCTAATTTCGTCTACAGTATCCCCAAAAAAATCGATACGAACAGGATTTGGCAAATAAGGTGTGTAAATATCCAGAATTCCACCTTTTAAACTAAAATGACCAAATTGTTCGCAAACTTCTTCCCGGTGGTATCCAAGTTGTACAAGCTCTGACAATAAAGATTCCAATGGAAAATCAACCCCAAGTTTTAAGGTAATGGATTTTCCTTTTAGGCTTTCTTTGTTAGGAAGTTTACGAAGAAATGCAGAAACCGAAGTTATCACCAAACAACGGTCACCTGTTAATATCCGATTAATCGTTAGTATCCGATCTCGTTTCCATTCGGCTTGCCATTTGGTATATTCGTAGGGAATATTTTCAGGGCCTGGAAAAAAATAGATAATATCTTTTGGAACAAAACTTAAAAGTTCTCGCGAGAAACTTTCCGCATCTTGGTTTGTTGGTAGAATGACAACAAACGTATTTTTTGCATATTTGTTTTGGAAAAGTTCGCTCGTGACAAAAGAATGGGCAGACTCAGGTATTCCACTGAGACTCACAAGAGTGTTTTTTGCTTCGGCAAAAACTTCCTTAGGTGCGTATGGTCTAATTTGAATTTCTTTTGTCATTTTGGATCATTCAGGACAAACGAGTACTTCGTTATCGATTAAACGCACCTCACCTACAAAAACAGCAGTTGCCAGTAATACATTCCCTTTGAGTCCGGTGATTGGTTGTAGTGTAATGGGATCCACAACTTCTAAATAATCAATTTTGACGTTTGTTCCCGTTAACAGAAAATCAGAAAGGATTTCCTTCCATACTGCTAAGTTCTTTTCGCCACCTAACAAAGTTTTTTTCGCAAGTTGGAACATCCTTGGAACAAGGGTTGCCGTTTCTCTATCTTTTTTCGATAAACGTAGGTTCCTAGAACTCATGGCAAGTCCATCAGATTCTCGTTTTGTAGGGACTCCGACAATTTTAATGGGAAAATTGAGTTCCTCAACAAGAGAAGAAATCACTCTGAACTGTTGGTAATCTTTTAAACCAAAAAAACCATAGTCTGGCTCTGTTAAATGGAAGAGTTTCGATACAATTTGAAGAACACCTTCAAAATGCCCAGGCCTTGTCCTTCCGCAAAGCGTTGTTTGTAGGGACGGAATACTCATTTGGATGGGTGTTTCCGTTTTTGGGTACATGACACCAACACTTGGCAAAAATACTAAATCTACCCCATTCTCTTCGCAAAGTTTTAAATCAGTTTCTGTATTGATTGGATATGCTTCAAAATCCTTTGGATCATTGAATTGGGTTGGATTGATGAAAATGGAGACAATGGTTTTTGTACATTGTGTTTTGGAGTGGTGTACCAAATCCATATGGCCCGCATGAAGTGTTCCCATGGTAGGACAAAAACCAAGAGTTTCCTTTTGTTGTTTCCATTCGTGAATGATTTTTTTTAATTCTGAAATCTCGGAGACAACTTTCATGTTTGGCCTTTGGTTCTCACTTTTACACTTGTTCCATGTTCTTCATCTAGGCCTTCTAGCTCCGACATGAGTTTCACGTATGGGTATAATGTTTCGAGTGATTCCTTCGTTACTTCTTGGTAGGTAACCCGTTTTAAAAACGTATCCACACCTAGAGAAGAGTAAATCCTACTGCCTCTCGCAGTTGGTAAAATATGATTGGTCCCTGAAATATAATCCCCCATCGCAACAGGAGAATAAGGACCTAAAAAAACACTGCCTGCATGTTCTATTTTGGAAAATATAGAATCATTGTCCCTTGTTTGGATTTCTAAATGTTCTGGTGCCAATTCATTGGAAAACCAGATACAATCCTCCATTGTAGGGAATACAAGAATGCTGGAATTTTCATAAATTGCTTTTTGTTTCATTTCCAATCGTTTGGGACGTTCACGAAATGCGATTTCCAATTCGTCTCTTACTTTTTCTGCAAGGGAAACCTCTGTGGTGAGTAAAATCGCAGAACTATCTTCACCATGTTCCGCTTGGGATAACATATCACAGGCGATCCACTTTGGATTGGAAGATCCATCGGCAATGATACAAACTTCACTTGGACCTGCAGGGCTATCAATACCAATGAGTCCTTGCCCACTTAAGTACGATTTGGCGGCAGCAACGTAAGAATTCCCAGGTCCCACAATGAACTCTGATTTGGGAACTGACTCAGTTCCATACGCAGCCGCTGCGATGCCTTGGGCACCACCAACTGTCACAATCCGGTCGATCTCCAAAATCTGAGAAAGCCAAACTAAAATCTCAGGGATTCCTTCTTTTTGTGGTGGAGTGATCAGTTGGATGGATTTAACACCAGCAATCTTTGCAGGGATGATTCCCATAAGGACACTCGATGGATACAAAGCCTTCCCACCTGGAGCATACACTGCAAGGGAAGGAATGGGGGTGTATTTGACACCCAAACGATTGCCATCGATCACCTTGGACCAAGCCTCTCGTTTCTGGGCCATGTGGAAGGTTTCAATATTGGTCTTTGCTCTTAAAAATGCTTCTTTTGTTTTGGAATCAATATTCGTTTTGATTTCATTTGGATCAATGGTCAGTTTCGAAAGTTTGATTCCATCAAACTTTTCTGTATAAGAAAAAAGAGCAGAATCACCCTTGGTTCTTACATCTTCCAGAATGGGTAATATCCGACTTGTTGCAGAACTTAAGTCTTCCCTAGCTCCTGAGAGAAAACGAGAGTATACCTCTTTAGAATTTCGATCACAGGAAAGAATGGGAATCGGCATAATTTCAGCTTGGAAGGAAGTGCCTTCCTAAACAAGCTTTTTGTCAAAAACGAGAGGAGATTTCGATTTGGTAACGGGATCCGACATCGCTTACCAATTTGGTTTGGGAAAAACCAGACTCAGGGACCATAGAGGCATACACTCTTTGGTTTTCATTCCCAAGCGGAAATCCCGGTTCATACGCCGCTACATTCCGTTTGGCAGAAAAATACGAATCCACCAAATTATAAATCAAAAACGCCCCAAGGATTCCAGCCCCTGCCTGGATTACACCTAACTCTGATTTTGCGCGATTAAAACTTGCCTCCGCATTATTTCGATTGAGTAACCATAAAACTTGTGAGTCAGCTCTGTCAGCGAGTACAGCACCCAGTAATACGGCCGATTGGTAATCAGACCTTGCCGCTAAAAAACGATTGTACGAATTTGCATACACTGCAACTGCAGAAACAGCAATGGCTGGATACACAAACAATTTCCAATCCTTCCCATCAATGTACTTTTGTCCCCATCCTGGTAAAACAGAAGATCGCCACAAAGTAGACCAATATGGCGTTTCGTAATAATCCTCAGGTATTTCTTTGCGAATGATTTTCTCTTGCCGTTTTGCAAAATTATTTGCTCTTTCCTTTGAATCAGACAATACCACACGTTGTTTGACAGTTAGTGTTTTATTCCGAGGATTTTCTAAGACCAAATCATAAATCCCTGTGTCCGTATCAGGATCAACGACAAATGTTGCCTTTGCAATCGAATCAGATTCAATCACTACTTTTTTAGCTGGGATTCGTTTCCCTCCAGTGACCATGTACACTCTCATGGGATGGATAAAATCCTTACCCTCGAGTAAAAAAACTTTTTCCTTTTCTTCTTTTGATACGGAATACACTGAGTCTTTGGAAAGAGTGGGAACACGGGAAACAACTACTTCAAATTTCACCCAATCAGAATAACTACCAACTTTTCCAAGTTTGTTGATCACCGCTACTCGGTGTTCATAAACACCAGAAGTATAATTGACCAAATCGTAACTTGTTCCCTTTACTTTTTCAGATAAAACCAAATACCCGCTGGAATTTTTGATTTCCAAAACATAACCAGTTGCACCTTCCACTTCCATCCAACGTAACTGGTGTTGTGTGTCCTCTTCTCCGTCTGGTTCTCCCCAAATAGGAAAACCAATCAATATGAAAATGAAAAGTATAATCCCTTTTTTATTCCACATAGATAGTACCAGGAGTGAGGATTTTTGGAACTTTTAGTTCGGGAACAGAGATGAAAAAATCCTGTTTGTTAGAAGCGGATTCTCTTTCTGAACCATCATTCGCCTTATAAAAGGTGGAAACTTCCCATCGAAATCGACCCACATTTAATTTTTGGATTTCATTCATTTGAAATTTATTCGAAGTAATTCGTTCATTCAGAATTATTTTTTCACGAATCCCTGAAACATCGATGAGTTTCAATCGATATGCTGAAGCTTTTTCCACTGGTTTCCAAGAGAAACTGATGTAATTTTTTGTGAAAAGATCGATTGTTTCATTTCTCCCTGGTGACAATAAATTAGGAGGTTCAATATTGGATACCATTTGGAAATTTCTTATTGGGCTGACTGTGGATTCATCTTCTGCAAGTTTCACTCGCCAATAGAATTTTCCAAAATCCTTTGATTTAAATTCATAATAATTCCCAACTACCGATTCTTTCACTACCAAACTTTGAAAGTCGGCCTGTCGGGAAACTTGGATTTCATAATTCGACTTTCCAGTGAGTTTTTTCCATTTGAGAATCACAAGATTACGATCATCAACTTCAACTTCTGCAGATTGGTTTGGTGATATTAATTCTAACTCTTCTTTTGCGATGACCGTGAAAGAAAAAGATTTAGAATCTATCCGAGTGCCTTCGTTTGTGATCCCTTTGACTCTCCAAAAATAGTTACCAAGTTTTAAACCAGATGTAGATTTAAAAAAATTATTTTTAATTTTTTCTGTTTGGAGAATGGAAGAAAAATTTGCATCACTACTCAACTCCCATTGGTAAGAATCAAAATCCTTATCATCCTTCCATGAAAAGAATAATTGTGATTTGGTTTGTTCTTCTGCGATCACCTTACCCTTACTTGGTTCTAATAATTCAGGTGGCGAACTATTTGTTTTTTTCTGAATTTGAAACGTAATCACAGCTGAAGTTTTTTCTTCGATTCCAGGTAAACTCGACTTCGCTTTTATTTTCGCAAAATAAGTCCCTTCTTTTAAATTATCAAACGCCAAAGATTGGTTTTGTGTTTGTTTTAACGTGACAATATCCGTAAAAGCCTTATCACGAGCAATTTGAACAGAATAGGAGGAATACAAATCCAAAACATTCCAAACAAAGCGAACCACTGGAGTTTCATTTGAGTATTGAATCACTTCTTCATTTTTAGGTGATAATAATTTCAATGACGGATCATTTAAAATCCTAAATTGGTAAACTTCTGTTACGGATCTAGTTTGTGTACTTGGATCATTGTAAGAAACTCTCCAGTAATAAGAACCTGGCTCCAATTTTTTCGAAACATTAGCCGATGTTAATTTTTCTCTTACAATTGATTTGGAAAAGTCAGGGAATAAAGAAACTTCAATCATAGGAGAAGCACGTTTTACAGAATCCGAATTCCATCCTGAAAGTGAAAAGTTTATCCGTTCCACACCAGATTCAGAAAGAATGTTCTTCCGGTCTTCCGGGCTAACAAGACGAAACATTTGTTTGGCTACTTTTACCCCCGATTCGGAAACATTGGCAACTTGGTCTTTGGCAATTGTTTCCTCTTTTCCATTGGAGGTTAATTTCGCTTCCCCTTGGTCAACTTTGATGTTTAACTCAGATTTTGTTTTATCGAGTTTTACATCACCATTTGTGACTTCTACAGTTTTGTCACCTGCTGTGATATTCATTTTTACATCACCAGATGACCCTGATACTCTCGCTGCCTCAAAGGAACCATAAGCAAAATTGATATTGATGTTTTTGTCGGAAAGATCGAGTAAGATCATAGAATTTTCTGAAATGTTGATCTTTGTTCCATCATTTAAAGTTAAAATCGCATCCGACAAACCTTCTGTCCGAATCGTATCTCTATTTTTAACTTCTGTTTTTGATTCAATTAAATCCCATACAACAGCATCATTGTACTTGCGTAAAACAGTCTTATTCTTAAACGTAATGACACCAATCGTTGGTTCAGTGGAATCATTGGCTCTAAAATTCAAATTACGATACAATAAGACAGAAAATAACAATATTAACAATAATAATGCTGTTACTACAAATCTTGTATCATTTAACAAACGCATGGTATTATTTATGTGTCCTCGTAAATACGCCATCCCAGTCTTTGCCTGGAGAACTGAGGCTATATTCTTCACAACGTTCAATTAACATATGACTCGATTTATCTTTTGAGCCTTTACTTCTTTCCGAATCTTTGAACAACTGAATTGCTTTTGACCAATTTTGATTTAAGTATTCCTGAAAACCGGCTTCATACAATTGAACTGCTTCCACTACATTGGGAGTCACAAGGGATTTATACCCTACTAATTCATGGATCCTCACTGGTTCGTTTTTACCTTTCACTCGAACCAAGTCTACATACCTCGTGATCATCTCTTCCTGGATTTTTTCACGTATCGGATCTGTGATGAGAATGTTCACTCCATAATCTTTTCCAGCTGCTTCCAGTCGTGCTGCTAAATTGACAGTATCACCCATCATTGTGTAAGACGCGAGTGCATCAGTTCCCATAAACCCAACCTTTGCAGGGCCAGAATTGAGACCAATCCTTGCATCCATCACTTGAGCTTCTTTGGAATAAAGGTTGTTTGCTGTCCAATATTCTCTTAACTCTTGTAATTTCAAAACCATATCCACACTTGCTCTTGCCGCTTTCAGCTCATGGTCTGCGACAGGTACTGGTGCGTTAAAAATTCCAACGATAGCATCTCCAATGTATTTGTCCAAAACACCCTCGTGTTTTTTCAAAAGGAGAGTCATCGCAGATAGGTATTCATTCAAAAGTGCAGCAAGGTCAGCACTTTTTAACTGTTCGGAAATTGTAGAAAAACTAGCAACGTCTGAGAAAAAGGCTGTGATATGAGTTTCTGATCCCCGTTTTAAAGCAGCAAGGTCAACCATGGCTTCTTGGACCACAACTGGATCAATCATACTACCCAAAATATTTTTAACCTTTTCTCTTTCTTCTAAACCTTGACCCATATCGATAAAGTATTTTGTTAATAAACCCACTTCGTCTTGGGTTGTAGGTTTGATTCCAATTTTGAAATTACCTTTTGCAATTTCAAGAGTAGCTGTTAACAATTGCAATACGGGCTTTGTAATCGTTTTGGAGAAGAAAAACACAAAAATAAGAGCAGAACACAATCCAATCCCTGCTATATAAAGGTTTGTCTTTTGGCTTTTGTAAACATCAGCAAATGCTTTTTCCTCTGAAACAATCGTGATAACACCTGCATCAGCAAATCCAATTTTTTGGAAGGAACCTAAATAAGAACCACCCAACTCCTCATCCTTATAACTCATCTGGCCTGTACTTGGTGCACTCGTGAGCATCGTTTTGACGATCGGCATTGTTGTTAAATCGGTTGCGGCAAGCACTAAGTCTTCTTTAGGATGTGCAAGGACCGTCCCAGAACCATTCACTAAAAATGTTGTTTCAATTCCTTTTTTGGAAAATGCACCAATGATTTTGTCTAGTTTGACAATGATGACAAGCGCATTGTCCAATTCGCCATTTTCTGCAGTGGGAATGGCAATGGCAAAGGATGGTTCCACAAACCCGGGACTTGAATTGAGGAGAACGGCTTGGCCATTAAAGGCTTCCGCTAAGGCATCGCGGTTTCTGTTGACAACTGCATGAAAATCATCTTCGGTAACTGCACTTTTTTTGAGTTCTTCTTCATTAAACACCTCTCGTTTCATGACGAGGATATTGTCTCTCTTTTCAAAAATGCCTAAATAGATAAATTCCTTATCATTTTGGAAAAAGGTTTTAAGGAGTAATTTTCGATCTTCTTCAGGAAGTCCTTGTGTGGTGAGAGTGATGGCAATTTGGCGGCCTTTTTCCACAACACCTAAAATATCTGATTTTACTTTAGATCCAATGATTTCCGCAATTCGAATATTGTTATCACGTAACTGGAGTTCGATGGAACGTTTAAAATAAAAGGAAGCAAAAATAATGATACTGGCTACTGATAATACAAACAATAGGCTGATTACACCCATCATCTTCAATTGTAGAGAGAACTTTGTATTTACATTTGATTCAATAGGCAGATCAGATTCGATCGTATCCGAATTTTTGTCTAACGATTCTGGATTTGGTTTGATTCCTTTCGATGGCACTTCACTTAATAAATGCTCTCCATCTTTTGGATTCACTGTATTTGATGGGAATTCCTCTCCGTCAGAGGCAAATGAGGATTCAATCAAATCATAAGGGTGATTCGGATCGGTTTCCACTTCCGATACTACCGATTCTTTTTCTAATCCAGTTTCTGTACTTGGTAAAAGTGATTCCGTAGGATGGTGGCCATTGGAAGTACCATTTTCACCTACACTAATACTGGTTAATTCAAATTGACGAATTTTTGTTTTCCCTGAACTGCCAACTAGTTCCAAAGGTGGGAAAGAAAGAACCTTTGTTTCGATCTCCTTTGTTTTGCCATTTGAGATTTCTGGTATGGAACTTGTTTTTCCTGTCAGTCCAAATTTATGAGAGATTCGATCAGGCGAAATTCGATCATCATATAGATACTCAAGCCTTGCAAATACAGACCTTACCTCAACTTCCAAAGTCTTAGGATAGATGACAAAAAGATTTTTACCTTCACTTGCAGTTGCTAGAGATTTCGCCAAATACTTATTAGATGAAATATGATGAATGGAAACATAAGGGTATTCAAATCGATTGTTTGGAAATTGAATCCCCCATGGAGGAGGCCCAAAACGGAACTCCAATTCCCTTGTCCTTCGCGTTTGGAAGAATATAGTAATCCCGTCGTCCCCATTCCATGATTCTAAACTTCCAGGAGTCTCATCCCAGACAAGAAATGTGAGTTTGGACGTTCTGAGGAACGGAATTTCGGCAGAAATTTCTAACATACTGTTTTTAGTATCGACTTAAATAGGCTTTCAATCGATCTCATTTCTAGATGAAAATCATCACGTTAAATTGCAACGGAATTCGTTCCAGTCTCAGCAAAGGTTTACTCGAATTTATACGTCACGAAAATCCTGACATGATTTGTTTCCAAGAAACGAAGGCTCCTGAAAAAGAAATTGTTAGGGAAGAGTTTCGGGAACTGGGTTATGAAATTTATTTCTGTCTCGCAGAAAAACCTGGATACAGTGGAACTGCCGTTTTGACCAAACGAAAACCAAAAACAGCGTCCATTGGGTATGGAGATGGGATTTTTCGCTCAGAAGGTCGCTCTGTTTTTTTGGAATTTGATGAGTTTTACCTTTGGAATTTGTATTTTCCTTCGGGTACAAGTGGTGAAGAACGCCAAAAAATCAAATACCAGTTTTTAGATGCATTTATGGCTCTCGCAAAACCATTCTTAAAAAAGAAAAAACCACTCCTCGTTTGTGGTGATGTCAATATTGCCCATACGGAAATGGACATCCACAACCCAAAAGGGAATGAAAAAAATTCGGGCTTTTTACCAGAAGAACGGAAATGGTTGACCGATTTTTTAAACTTGGGTTTTTTTGACTGCTTTCGAACTCTCCACCCAGACATAAGGGATGAATACTCTTGGTGGACCTACAGGTTCCAGGCTAGGAAAAACAATAAGGGTTGGAGGATAGATTATTTTTTTGTCACAAAATCAAAGTCTGTTCAATTATTAACCTCTAAAATTGCAAAAGAACCAGTGATGTCAGACCATGCCCCTGTGGTACTCGAGGTCCAATTCTCTTGACAGAATGTTTTTTTCGGATCAATTCTTCATTCATGAAACGTATCCTTTTCTTCATTCCCCTTTTTTTACACTTTCAATGTTCTGTACTCGGTGTCCTCCAAGACAAAATCCCAACACCTGAATTTTCTTTTGAATCCCTGCATATCAAACAAATTACGTTTACAGACATCACCCTTGGGGTGGAAACATCGGTAACCAATCCATACCCAGTTTCCCTTCCCAGTTCATTTTTGGATATGGATATCAAAATTGAAGGAATGAAATTGTCTCAAGTCAAAACAGATTTGGGAGTCATTGAAGCAAAAAAAACAAAAGCCCTGCCTTTAGAAGTAAAATTAAAATATACTGACTTAGTCCAATTGTATAAAAAATTTCCCACAAAACCAATGTTAGAAGTCAGTGCGGAAGGAAATATGAAGGTTACCATTCCCAAACAATGGCAACTTTTAGGAAAGGATTCGGTAAGTTTTCCATTTGTCCAAAAAAAAGAAATCCCTGCAGTTTTACCTGATGTGGAAATTAGAAATTTCAAAATTTTAATGCCAACAGAATCAGAAATTTTGAGTGCAACGAATACGGAATCTATGGTGGGAACCACAACAAATTTTTTAAAAGGATTACTCGGTGGATCAAAAACTCCTGCCACATCTGCCGCCAAAGCAGGATTAGCTGGACTTAATTTAAATTTAAAAACGGAATTTGATTTTGTTTTTTCAAACCAAGCAGCAGCGAATCTGAATCTCACTGATCTAAAATACAATTTACAATTGGCGGGCGAAAATTTCCTAACAGGATCCCCAAAAGAAATCATCAACTCAGGAAAAGAATCGACTGTAAAAGTTTCGAATCAGTTCCCAATTGCATCCATTGGTTCTTCCTTGTACAAAACCATTCAATCGAAAGAAGCTTTGTACCAATTGAAAGGAGACTCTGGACTCCTTGTTCCCAACATCCGAGAGAACATTCCCTTTTCGTATGAGAAAAAAGGAAAGTTCCAATGGTAAAGTTTTCCTTGTTGTAATCGAATTTAGATTCTTTTAAAAAACTATTTTTTCTTCTGTAACATCTGTTTGATTTCATCCCTGGTTTTTCCAGGGTGCAAACGGATTTGGTAAGTGACTAAAAATCGAGTGATGATGGGTGTTCCATCTTTTGAGGCATGTTCATAATTAAATCGTGAGGCATCATTTTGAATGATTTTTGCTATGTCATTGATGCGAGGCACCCTTCTATCAAAGGCAATCGATTCCAGTTTGCCTGTAACGGTATTGAGCCCAATGGAAATGATTCCATCATCGACAAAGCTCAATAGATCGTATTTTTTCATCTCTTCTTTTGAGAGTTCGTCCCCACCTAAATCAGCCTTTCTGCGAATTTTGTCGGTAAAACGGATCTGTCTTACCATATACGAATCGGAAGCGATGTAAACACGAAAGGCTTCCAATGGTAATTCACTTTTTTTCTGGAAAAAGGGAATTTCACCAGTATGGTTTTGTACCTCTTCTCCTCTTTCATTCAGGATCACTTCTCCTTCGCCACCTGGTGGTGGAAGGATTTCTTTTATGATCGTTGTTTCCGTCTTTGGTTCTTCCTGTTTTGACTGGGAGGAATCATTTGTGGTTTGGCAGGAAACAAGAGTGAAAAGAAGGAAAAAGAGTGCGGAGTGAAACGAAAATTTCATTTGCACATCAGTATTTGTTGGTTTCTTCCCCTGGCAAGAAATTTAAGGGAAAAAGGAGAATCCCTAAACCAAATATTTTGCAAACACCGTGGCAAGTCCTAAGAAAAAGAAAAACCCACAAACATCCGTAGTTGCTGTTACAAATATAGAAGAGGCAATGGCGGGATCAATTTTCATTCCTTTGAGTAGAATGGGAACGAGGGAACCAACAAGGGAAGCAACCATCATATTCACAAGCATCGCCGTACCCACGACAAGCCCCAATGTCAAGTTGCCTTTGACAAGGTAAATCATACTAAACGTAACAGTACCCAGCGCCAACCCATTCAAAACACCAATAGTGAATTCTTTCCGAACAGCATCCCACCAATTGGAAAACGACAAATCACCTGTTGCAATATTACGAATCACAACTGTTACAGATTGAGTTCCTGCATTTCCACCAAGACCCGCAACAATTGGCATGAGTGTCGCAAGGACTACAATTTTTGAAATGGTATCTTCAAAAAAAGCAACCACACTCGAGCTCACAAAAGCAGTGAGTAAATTTACATTGAGCCAAATGATCCTGCGTTTGACCGATTGTAAGATGGGAGTAGACAACCTTTCATCTTCCGAAACCCCGGCCATGAGGAGGATATCTTCTGATGCTTCCTCCTCCACAATTTCTAACACATCGTCTACAGTAATACGACCAATGATCCTTCCTAAATCATCAGTTACAGCGGCACTCACTAAGTCATATTTTTTGAATGTATTGGCAACTTCCTCTTGGTCCACATCATAATGGAAAGCGATGATGGAAAAGTTTGTGATCTTTGCAATTTTTGTATTGATGGGTGTTAGGAATAAATCTTTTAACGGGATAAAACCTTCCAAAACCCCATCTTCATTGGTAACATAAATTTGGTAGATGTCTTCGATTTCCTTTGCCTTTTTTCGGACATTGATGATTCCTTTTCGAACATTGTCTGTAATGGTCACGGTCGCAAAGTCTTTTGACATGAGTCGACCCGCAGAGTATTCCCGAAACCCAAGTTGGGACCTGATTTCGAAACTATCGGTTTTACTCAAATTGGCTAATACAAGTTCTCGTTTGGCGCTGGGAAGGTATGATAATAAATACGTTGTTTCATCTGTTTCAATATGGCTAAGAGTTTTTGAGATTTCATCCACTGAGAGTTCTTCTAAAAAGGACTCGAGTGTCTCCTCTTCCATTTTGATCAGGGAATAAGCTTGGTCTTCAACAGACAATAATCGGAAAAGGTATAACTCTTCGTCTCGTTCTAAGTCCTTGAATAAGGTAACAACGTCAGCGGGGTGAGCTCCATCCAGAAGTGACTTAAGATGGGAATGGTCCTTAGCTTCAATGGAAGTTTTGATTTGTTCGACAAACTCTTCATAGGAATCACTTTCTCTGTCGATTTTGATTCGGAATTCGGACTCTTTCTTTCTTTCTTCTTCCATAAATCAGCGGATTTCCTGAATTTTCCAATTGACGGTTATGTCACGTGAAGCATAGGCTATATCCTATGTCGGCACGAGTTCCTTTTTTGAAAACGAATCTTTTTTTCATCCTAGTTTTTTCACAATGTGTCTTATTTGAACCAAAACTAAACAAAGTCCCAGATGCATATGTAAGGGAAGAAGTGATGAATGCAGAGCAAAAGAATGCTACCAAAATCCTCACTGAAAAAATCATCAAATTAAACAATGAAGTCACAAACCAAAGAAAGGCAAATGCACTCACATCCCAGGCAATTAAAATTTCCCAAGCCAAGGTAAACAAACATGCTGCGGAAAGAGATCTCAAACGTGCCAAGGAATCCTACTTTACTTTAAAAGAAGACTCTGCCTCTTCCAAACGTTACCTTGAAGAAAGCCAGATGTTTGAATTAGAAAGGGCAAAAGAAGAAACCAGATACAAAACTTGGGTACAAAAAGAAAAAGAAGATAAAGCATATTTGGAAATGAAAGAAGCAGCACTCGGTGAAATGATCGCAGAACTCGAGTTAGTACGATCAGAAATCGCTGTTAAATTCCAAGAATCACAAGGAAAAACTCCTGCAGATCCTGAATATGTAAAAAAAGAAATCTATGAAACTCAGTATGCGGAGAAAAAATCCGATGCGAGACGAAGGTTATCCGATTGGGAACGAATCAAAACAGAAGCACCAAGCCTTCCGAAGGTAAATTTAGAGGATAGTTTCGATGATTCTAAATAAACATCACCTCTTCCCCATCTTCAACGTCATTCTTCTTACCCTCTGTTTCGTTACACCAGGGAAAGTTCAGGCGGATTGGGTCTACTTTCCCTATGAATACAACCAAATCTACAAAGAAAAATATGCCTTAGAATTGGAACTTGCGGACATTCGCAAACAACACCAAAATGAACTCAATCGATTAGAAGAAGAAAAAAAAGACCTCCAATCCCAAATTCGAAACCTCACAGAAGATTTAGAATTGGAAAAACGGAATCGTGCCAAAGAACAAGATGAATATTCTGATAAACTCCGCGATTACGATATGCGCCTTCGTAGTTTAGAGAAAAAAGGAACCGACAAAGAACGTACACTGGCAGAAGAAAATAGAAAACGAGAAGAAAAAGATAGAGCTGAAATCGACTCACTCAAACGTAAGTTAGAAGAAAAAGAAAGAGAGTGCCTTCAAAAGGAACAAAAACTCCGCGAAACCTACGAATCCAAAATGGATGAACTGAAAGAAAGGATTCGCAATTTAGAAGAAGAACTTGCCAATTTACGGAAACTAACCAAAGAACAAAAACGAGAATTGGAAAGGCTTTCGGAACAAACCAAAGAATTTGAAGAAAAACTCGCAAAAGAAATCACATCTGGGCAAATCCGACTCAAACGATTTCATAATAAACTCATCATCAACATAGATGATAAAATTTCTTTTGATAGTGGATCATCCGAATTAAAACCCGCGATTCTCCCTGCCATTGAAAAAATACGAGAGATTTTGGCTGCCTATCCTGAAAACTACATTGTTGTGGAAGGCCATACTGACAATGTGCCCATCAAAACCAAATTTAGAAATAACTGGCACCTCTCCAGCGAACGAGCATTATCTGTTTTAGAATTCATTTTACAGAACAAAAACCTTAATCCAAAAAACTTTTCGAGTGCAGGTTATGGAGAACACCAACCCATTGTTCCCAATAGCACAAAGGAAAACAAAGCACTCAACCGTCGGGTAGATATTGTTGTGATACCAAGAGCAACTAGTTCCTTGGGTGGAAACAATGACTAACCAAAGGCCGAGAAGGCGTAAGCTCATTTTCTTTTTAAGTCTCTCCGGCATTTTGTCGGTGATGATTTTTTTTATAGAATGGGTTGGTTCTAAGGAAAGTGGGAGTTTAGCTCTATTTGCAGATGCAGGCCATATTTTTACCGATGTATTTGCCCATATCATCTCTCTTTTTGCCCTTATCATCGCAGCAAAAAAACCCAACAAAAAATATCCGTTTGGTTTCCATCGTTTTGAAGTCATCGCCGCTTTTTTAAACGGACTACTTCTGATCGCCATTGCGATTTTCATCTTATATGAAAGTTACTTACGTTATTATGGGAATGCTGAAGTCGAAGCAGATACGATGTTATTGTATTCTCTCATCGGATTTGGTATTAATATGATATCAGCTGGTTTACTAGTAGGTGTGAGTAAAACAAGCCTCAATTTAAAATCTGCCTACTTGCACGTGTTAAGTGATTTACTTGGCACATTAGCTGTGATTTTTGGTGCACTCCTCATTCGGTTTACGGGTGTAAAACAGATCGATAGCATTCTTAGCATCTTACTTGGACTCTTTATTTTAAAAACTTCATACGGTATCGTAAAAGAATCGATCCAAATTTTAATCGAAGCTGACACAAGTGATTTTGACAAAGATCATCTATTAGAACATATCCATGTTTTACAAGGAATTGAATCCGTGCCTAAAACTACGATTCGAAAACTCACTTCTGGTGTGTTTTCAGTCGAAATCCAGGTTGCTGTAAAAGACAATGCCAATCGTGATAAAATCACTTTCGAAATTCACAAAGTATTAAAGGAAGAATTTGGAGTTCCCTTTGTTTCCGTAGAAATTGTTTCCGCTAGTACCCTTTCAAAGTTAGAAACTCTATCGATCCGAGAGTCAGAGAGAGAATTTGGCCATCACGGGCATGAACATGGTCATTCTTTTGACCATACAGGGAATCAAAGAAAAGGTCACACCCACAAACACTGATTCTTGGGATACTCATCAACCATCACCTAACTTTGGTTTTTTTAGGAGTTAGGAAGTTTGGTTTCGTTTTTTTAATTGTGTAAGGTATTTGGTCAAAGAATCTTCCCAGACAAATAGTTGCCAATCGGGATCAATGGTTTTTAAGTCTTCCGGTTTCTCCAATTGGTAATACCTTGTCACAGTGAGCAAAAGAGGTAAAATTGGATAGGGAAATCCTTCCAGTAACTTCTCTTTTTGGGGATTTCCTTCGAAACCATGGAGAAAGGATTCTCTCCACTGGATGAGTTTGTTACGTTCCAGATTCAAATCGGAATCGTATGTAGATAATACCTTGGTTTTTCCAATCAAAAGAGACACAAGCGAACATAATTCCTTGAGCCTTAATTCCAAACCCAACTCACCATAATCATCAATCAGTATACTCCCAGGTGAAGTCGGTAAATCTTTCACTTGGATTTTCAAATGACTGACCAGTGGGGTAAAGTCAGTATGGAAACTTTCTTTAGTGACCACACAGGGATGATTTGTTTCTTCGGGAATGGGAACAATGTAAACAGGATTTACATTTTCTTTTTTTGTAACCCAAAATATATAATTTGCTTCACCCCCATTTGTGACAAATGACTTAATTCCTGTTAGTTTTTCTGAAGTAACAGACGATTGTAATTTTTTTATTTTCCCTTCAAACCCAGGTTCACTTACTCCAACAGACAGAATGAGTGTAGGAGTTACCCCCTGAAACGCATCCCATAAAAAATGGGAACCAGGATTTGCATACGGGGAATGAAGGAGAATCCCCCCTGCCACATTCACCTCAACCATACAAGAGAGAGCGAGTGAAACTCCATTGGGTTCTTCTGCAAGTGTCGAAATCTTATTTTGGAATTCATAGTACGATTCTTTTCCTAAGATAAAGTCATAAAAACCAGAAGCAAAAAGATATGGCTTCCAACTGCGGTAAAACCCATTTTTTTCAACTACTGTTTTTGGAAAAATTGAATCTTTTTCACCATAATTGGCAAATAAATGGTAAGGAGATTCATCCATAGATTTTATTTTCCCTTTTTCTTTGCCTGTTTGGCATCAAGAACCTTTTCTTCTTCCAATACTTTTTTCAGGTATTGACCGGTAAACGATCGTTTCACTGTAACAACTTCTTCTGGAGTACCTGTGGCAATGACTTCTCCACCACCATCTCCCCCTTCTGGGCCAATGTCGATGATGTAGTCGCCAGCTTTGATCACATCCAAATTGTGTTCAATGATGACCATCGAATTCCCTTTATCCACTAATACTTGTAAAACGGACAAAAGTTTTTCAATGTCTTCAAAATGCAGACCCGTTGTCGGTTCATCTAAGATATAGAGTGTTTTACCTGTAGGGCGTTTGGAAAGTTCTGTGGACAGTTTAATCCTTTGTGCTTCCCCACCAGAAAAAGTTGTAGCTGCTTGCCCAAGTTTGATGTAACCTAAACCAACATCCATCAGGGTGTCTAACTTTCGTTTAAGATTCGGAATGTTTTCAAAAAACACAACTGCCTCTTCGACAGTCATCTCCAAAACATCTGAAATATTTTTTCCTTTGTATTTTACTTCCAATGTTTCGCGGTTGTATCGTTTTCCTTTACACACTTCACATTCCACATAAATATCAGGAAGGAAATGCATTTCAATTTTTAAGATCCCATCTCCTTCACATTTTTCACACCTTCCCCCAGCCACATTAAAACTAAACCTACCAGGACCATATCCCCTCACTTTTGCTTCTTCCAAACCACTATAAAGTTCACGCACAAAAGTGAATAAACCAGTATAGGTAGCGGGATTTGAACGTGGCGTTCTTCCAATGGCTGACTGGTCAATATTAATGACCTTGTCAATTTGTTCCTTGCCTAATATCTTTTTATGTTTGCCTGGAACAAGTTTCATCCCCATCACGGAACTTGCGAGTTCCTTGTAGAGAATTTCATTGATTAAGGTGGATTTTCCAGAGCCAGAAACCCCAGTAACAACAGTTAAAGTACCTAGCGGAATGGATACATCGATATTCTTAAGGTTGTTATGCGAAGCACCTGTAATTTTTAAAAATTTACCATTCCCAGACCTTCTTGTTTCTGGCATGGAGATTCGTTTTTCACCCGATAAAAATTTTCCAGTTACCGAATGTTTGTCTTTTTTGATTTGTTCGGGAGTTCCAAACGCAACAATTTCCCCGCCGTGGACACCAGCACCAGGACCCATATCCACGATAAAATCAGCTTCTTCCATCGTTTCCTTGTCATGTTCGACTACGAGGACAGTATTTCCTAAATTGCGAAGTCCCTTTAAGGTTTGTACGAGTTTTGTATTGTCCCTTTGGTGGAGTCCAATGGAAGGTTCATCTAAGATATAAAGAACTCCCATAAGCCGAGATCCAATTTGGGTGGCGAGTCGGATTCGTTGCATCTCTCCCCCAGACAACGTTCCTGCGGAACGGCTGAGATTTAGATATCCGACTCCCACATCATTTAAAAAATGTAACCTTTGTAAGATCTCTTTTAGGATGGGTTTGGAGATGGTGTCTTCTGCACCCTTGTATTCCGATTGTTTTGTGAATTCAAGTGCCTTTTCAATGGAAAAACCTGTATAGGCATCAATCCCAATCCCTTGCACCTTGACAGCAAGTGCTTCCTTTCGGAGTCGTTTGCCATGGCACTCATCACAATCATGGTTTGTCATAAAGGATTCAAACCATTGGCGCATGGAATCTGATTTTGTTTCTTTGTATCGGCGTTTTAGATTGGGAATCACCCCTTCATAATTCCGAGAAAATTCATAATGAGAATTGGCACCCCGAAAATCATAATCAATATGGATGGAAGTATCACCATGAAGGATTGTATTTTTTACCTTTTCCGATAAATCTTTCCAAGGAGTATTTAAATTAAATTTCAATTTTTTAGATAACGCCTGTATGGTGGCCATATACCAATAAGAATTGGATTTAGATCCACCCCAAGCTTCGATACAACCTTCTGCAAGAGAAGCTTCTCTATCTGTCACAAGGAGTGCTTCATCAAACTCGAGTAAGGCACCAAGTCCATCACAATTGGAACAAGCACCAAAGGGAGAGTTAAATGAAAATAACCTTGGAGTGAGTTCTGGGATACTGACATCATCACATTTGGGACAGGAAAGTTTCTGGGAAAAAAGATGGTCTTTTTCACCGTCTTCCACAACGACAATTCCATCAGCTGTTTTCAGCGCAGTTTCCACAGAATCCGACAATCGAGATTGGATCCCTGGTTTCATCACGATCCGATCCACAACAATATCGATGTCAGCTTTAAAGTTTTTCTTTAAGGGAATCTCATCTTCGAGGGAATACACTTCTCCATTCACACGAACCCTGTTGAACCCTTCCTTTTTGAACCGTTCTAGGACTTCTTTGTGTTCTCCTTTTTTCCCTTGGATGACAGGAGCAAGGATCTGAAGTTTAGTTCCTTCTGGGAAAATATTAATCCTGTCTGTGATTTGGTCTACTGACAAACTAGAGATTGCCGTCCCACATTTTGGACAATGGGGTTTTCCAACACGAGCGTATAACAAACGTAAGTAATCGTAAATCTCAGTGATAGTTCCCACCGTTGAACGAGGGTTACGATGAGTGGTTTTTTGTTCGATGGAGATGGCAGGACTTAAACCCTCAATTTGGTCTACTTCTGGTTTTTCCATTTGACCGAGGAATTGTCTGGCATAACTGGAAAGGGATTCCACATACCGCCTTTGCCCTTCTGCATAGATGGTATCAAAGGCAAGAGATGACTTCCCAGAACCCGAAAGACCAGTGATGACCACTAGTTTGTCTCTCGGAATGTCGAGGTTTAGGTTTTTTAGGTTATGTTCACGAGCGCCACGAATACGAATAAAGGAATCCACATCGGATAGCTTGTTTTCCTCTTTCATTCTGGAAAGAATTTTAAGGAATGGAAGGAAGAGGACTGCCTGTGTTTCGAATTCTTTTTTTGATTCTTTTTTTGCCCTTCCGCCTTTTGTACCTAATTTATCTACGTCTAAGCCTCCTATTCCAAAGAGGCCGTGATGTGTATGAATTGGAAATGCCACCTCGGTTTGAGGACTCATACAAATCCTATTTTGTCAAAAAACTCCAAGGGAAAGAAGAAACCATTACAAGATTGGAACTTCTCATATTACTCGCAACCATCAGAAAAAATCCAAAAATCAAATCACTTGATATCAATTTACCTCCATTAGAATGGACACTTTCAGAGTTTTATGAAATCAGAAACGAACTTTTGGCCATTCGGGATTCTGGGAAAACCATTCGGATGTTTGCCAAAGAAGGTGGGCTTGGGACTTTACTGTTACTCACAGTCGCAAATGAAACTTACCTTGCCCCGGAATCCGAATTTACTTTGATGCTACCGAGCGCCGAACCTATGTTTTTTGGTAAATTTTTAAAAACATGGGGTATTGAAGTGCAAGCCTTTGCCTCGGGTCCCTATAAGTCCTTTGCAGAAAGTTTCACTCGCGGCGAATTTTCAAAAGAGGCAAAAAAGAATTTAGAATCACTCATTCTCAACCTACGTTCGGTAATTTTAGAGGCACTCACGGGCGGAAAAAAATCTCTAGAATCCCTTTTTTACAAACCGATGTTATCAGCTGATGATTTACTTTCTGCGGGTATCATCCAAGGAATCAAAACTGAGACTGAATTTTTTAGTGAAGATCGAAAAATTTATTCACCTAGTTTTCCCGTTCTTTACCAAGCGATAAAAGATTTTTCACTGATTCCAAAAAGAAAATTGGAAGTGGTTGTACTTCCAATCGATGGAAACATTACTGGCGGAGATTACTTACATAAAAATAGAGAAAATGGTAAAATTGAAGCCTTCTCCCTAATTCCCACTTTGCAAGCATTAGCGGAAGATAAAAAAATAAAAGCTGTCATCTTAGAAATTTCCTCACCGGGGGGATCTGCATTTTACTCAGAACAAATCCACCAAGAGATCTTAGAATTAAAAAAATCAAAACTAGTAACTGCTTACTTTAAAGATACAGTTGCAAGTGGTGGTTATTATATAGCCACTGCCACTGACCATATCACTGCTTCCCCCGTTTGTATCACAGGTTCCATTGGTGCCGTAAGCATCCGTGCCAATTTACAAAAATTATATAAGAAGTTTCAATTGAATAAGGAAGCCGTTGGGTTTTATCCGTTCCGAGACATCCATTCAGAATTCCAACCACTTTCCAAACAAAGTATTTTGTATCTAGAATCCCAAATCAAAAAAATAGAAGCCTTGTTTTACCGCCGAGTATCAGAAGGTAGAAATATTCCACTGGAGACCCTCCCTAAAATTGGAATGGGAAGGGTATATTTACCTACCACAGAAAATAATATTGTCGATTCACTCGGTGGATTACTCGATGCCATCAAATTCGTCAAAGAAAAGTTAGGTGGAAAGGCTATTTTTGTGACTGAAGAATTACCAGCTTACAATCTGAAAAATAAAATCCCACTACTCGGTGGACTTTTGTCTGAATTGAATCTTTTGGAATCACTTGGTGAGGTGTCTCTCCTTTCCCATACCAAACTCCATTGGAAAAATCGAGGGTAATTTTCATACGAATTCAAAATAGAAATCTAAACGATTGCGGGTATAGAATCCGTTTTGATATGTTTTGAGTGGAAATCTGGACAGGAAATGATTCGAATTTAGTTCCCTTCTGAGGCTTTCTGCAAACGATTGAGAAGGCCTTCTTTGCCTGTCTCCTCCTTTGGTTCTTCACAATAGATGGCTTCTATACCCAGTTGGTCACAAGCTTCAAAAAAAGCATAGAGAGCCGAGCTGTATTCCCAGTTGGAAGAAACAAGTTTCACTCGAGTGGGATGGAATTGATGAGTCGGATTGTCGTGACCCTCTGCAGGTGCGAAGGAAAACCCAATCCAAGCAGTGTCGGAATTGTTCCCACATTGGAGAAACTTCGAAACGAATGTTTCGGAAGGAAGGAGTTTCACGTTCGCTTTGGGAGAATAGTGTTTGTATTTCATCCCTGGACTCGGTGGAACAAACTCTCCTCTTTCCGTAATTGAATTTGGCAAAACTAAATTTGGGATCAATCGCTTGAGCTCATTTGACTCAATGGAACCTGGCCGTAACAAAACAGGAGGATCTTCAAACAATCCAACCACAGTAGATTCAATTCCTAAACTTGGTTCCTCAGTCACTAAAATTCCATCCACAATCCCATCAAAATAACGCAGGACATCAGCCATGCGAGTCAGAGACGGTCTCCCCGATAAATTGGCTGAAGGAGCAGAGATTGGTGAGCCACATTCCTCAATCCACTCACGGATGATTGGGTTTTTGGGAATCCGCACTCCAAGGGTTGGTAACTCTTTTGGAAAGACTTTTAAATTTTTTTTAGGAAGGACAAGTGTAATGGGTCCTGGTGCAAACTCGCATAACAATCGTTCTGCAACTTCACTCACATCACAGACAGATTTGATGGCTTCTATCGTAGAAAAATGAGCGATGAGAGGGTTGTCACTGGGTCTTCCTTTGATTTTGTAGATTCGTTTGCAAGCCTCTTCGTTAAAACTAGACGCACCGATCCCGAAAACTGTCTCTGTGGGAAAAACAACCACTCCTCCCTTTCGGATGAGGTCCGCAAGCAAACGAACATCCGAAGAGATAAGTGTTTTCATGTTAAAACTGTTTTGTTTTAGTTTTGGATTTAGATTGTGAATTGGAAACTTTCAGAGCTTCTTTTGATTCCAAATTTTGGATCGTTGTTTCTTCCTTTGGTTCCTCTTCGTCTTTTGCCTTTTCCACGGGTGGAAGTTGGCCTTGTACGAGTTTACTCAAATACACATTGATTTCTGGGTCATTATCCGTCACTAGTTGCCAGAACGAAAATCCACCCAAATCATACTTACGAAGAAGGGTCATTTTTTCTTCAAAGGCACGTCTGTTCATGTAAAATGCAACTCGGTCACAACCACCACTTGTATACCATAAGGATGGATCTTCATATGCTCGGTTTTTATGAATGTCCGAAAACTTCGATAAGTTTCTCCAACTTGCCACTTTATTTTCTTCATTTAAGATCCGGTTGATATCAGTGGGTTGGCGGTTTTTATGGGTACCGGATTTAATCCTTTGTGCATCAGAATGGTAAATTGCTTTCGCAGATGCCTTACAATTGAGAGCCCAGTCATACCCATAGGTTGGAATCGCCATATAAAGTTTGTGGGTTGGGACCCTTTTTTTCGCGTAAGTGATGATGTCTTTTAACCAAACGTTAGGTGCTTGTGGACCAGGACCTGGGTTATGGTATTTCCTTGGGTGGAGTTCATACGCCATAATTTTCACACGGTCTGCGTGTTTAGCAAGGAATTCATAATCATGGGTAGTTGGTCCTCTCCAGTTTTCACGGAAGTCTAAGTGGATTGGTTTAGAGAGTCCACGGCATTGGAGTTCTTTCTTTTTTGATTTTTCTGCTGGGGTTTTTGGATGGACTGCAACAGAGATGAGTTTTCCTTTTTTATGAACTTCTTTGGCAAGAAGGGCAAAAAATTCTTCGAACTTTTCTTTTTTATCACAAGACATCCCTTCGTAGTCGATGTCGATTCCATCATACCCATAGGTCATGATTTCATTCACAATCACTTGGATGTGGTGGTCACGGATGTCACTTCGTCCTCCCATACCAATGTTCTCTTGGATTTTTTCTTTTGGATTTTCCCAACGGAAAATGGTAGGGATGATTTTGACTTTTGGATTTAAGGCACGGAGTTCTTGGACTCGTTCCTTTCGGGATGTACTTGACCAACTGGAAATGAGTTCCCCGTTATTGGAAAGCCCACCTTTCATTGTATAGATAAACGGATGGATTTCATTATAGAGGTGGACTGTTTTTTTCATCGCCGTCCAATCAGTGGACCAAGCAGAAGAACGAAAACTTACATTTTCATCTGGAACGAAGTTTGATGTTTCCACAACTTCTTCTTCCACAGTGAGAGGATCTTTTGTTTCTTTTTTCTCTCCCGTCTCCATTTCAGAAGGAGTGCCAAGAGATGGAGTGGATGCTTCGACTACACTTGGGTTTGTATTTCCCGTTTTCGGAAGGTCTTTCAAAACCAGTGTGGAGCCTGAATTTTGCATGAGATTCATTCCCAAATAAAACGAAATGGCAGATAAAAAGAACCAAGAGGCAAATAATAACGAATACTTCGCCACATTCGAGAGTGGGCGTTTGGGGGAATTAGGGGATTGTGATTCAGACATATACGTTTCTTCTAGGTTGATTATCGAACTGTTCAGAAAAAAAGAGTAGAGATTAATCGAAACCCACTCTATCTATCTGTATCCCATGATTTTTTAGGAGCCTTTCTCTCCTAGTCGAAATTCAGATGGGGAGGAAAAGAAATCCATGAATGCCTTAAAACAAAAACCGGTGATCCTTTATACTGTCCTACTCAGTTTTTTTCTTACTTTTTTACTGCTTGCGGAATTGACGGGTAGTAAATTATTTTTTGCCTTTGGGTTTACCATGACTATGGGTGTTATCCCATTTCCTGTTACGTTTATCATTACAGACTTACTCAATGAATATTTTGGGCGTAAGGTGGTGCGAGCCACAACCTTTCTTGGGATGCTCATGATTGGATTTGCCTACCTTCTCATCGTCATTGATATTCAAATCCCGGCAAGCCCTGATTCTCCCATTGATGATGCCTCCTTTGAACGAGTGTTTGCCAATTCAGGCCTTGTGATCCTTGGTTCCATCATCGCATACGTAATTGGCCAGATGATTGACTTACATACCTTTCATTTTTTACGAAAAAAAACAAAGGGAAAACACATTTGGTTACGGGCTACAGGTTCCACTGTGATTTCACAACTCATTGACTCCTTTGTCGTGATCTTCATTGCCCTTGGAAAGTACCACCCAGTACCAAAACTCGTATCGATTGCCAGTACCAATTTTTTATACAAAATGGGAGTTGCGATCCTCATCACACCTGTTTTGTATGCCATCCACATTTACATTGATCGTTACCTGGGTACGAGTTTAAAAGAACAAATGTTCAAAGAAGCGATGGAAGAAGAAGGGTATGAATCTTCCATCCAACCAGGGTAATCTAATGTTTCAACCAAGGTCCGAACGTTTGCAATCTCTCCTCGGAAACACTCCTGTCAATATCGGACATAGAGGGGCAAGGGGCCTTGCTCCAGAGAATACGCTCGTATCCTTTCTTGTTGGATCAGAATCCACTCATTATTTTGAGTTGGATACCATGTTATGTGGATCGGGAGAACTGGTTGTCATCCATGATTTTACAGTCGACCGAACAACTGATGGAGAGGGAAAGGTTGCCGAGATCCCCTATCGTCAGTTAGCTGAACTGGATGCTGGTGGATTTTTCTCCGAGGATTTTGAAGGTGAACAAATTCCAACCTTATCTCAAATCATACAAACTTTGCCTGAAAAAACTGTGTTTGATATCGAACTGAAAAGTGAAGGCAAAAGGGAAGAACGAGAAGATTTAGCAAAAGCAGTTGTCAAACTCATCCGCAAGTTCCAATTACAAAATCGAATTTGGGTGAGTAGTTTTGATTGGGAACTTGTAGACTTAGTACGAAAAGAAGAACCTGAGGTTTTACGTGGACTACTCATTGAAAAAGGAGATTCGCTAAACGAACGTTACATGGAATTTGAACCAGATTTGATCCTTCCCCATTTTTCCGCTTGTTCCAAGGAATTTGTATCCAAGTGTAATTCTGAGTCTTTACTTGTGATTCCTTATACTCCCAATACAGAAGAAGAATGGAAATCTCTCATAGACGCAGGAGTATCGGGTCTTATCACTGACTTTCCCGATCGTTTGGCTCAGTTTTTAGCTAAATAAAGCCAGATCCAATTCCCCCAACGGTCTTCATATAAGGAATACCCTTGGTTTGGAACGGCTTGTACCAATTGGCAATGGGAAATCATTTTGTCTTCCAGTTCATTTTGGCTCACTTGGAGTGTGAGGGTACCTCCCCGCACAGGGCAATGTTCCGTTTCTTTTGAAAAAACAATTCGTAAACCAGACTCCAATTCTAGTTCCGCATGACCAAAACTTTCTTTCAGAACTTTGCCACCTAAAATGGATTGGTAGAAGTGCAATGGTTCGGAACAATTTTCTCCACCAGCCAAATTGACAGAGTAGAGGTTTAACGTTTTGTTTCGAGACAGATTTTGTTCTGGCATATGAATCCAATCCTAATCTTTAGAAATTTTTTCCAATCATATTTCTATGAATCTGGGAAACAAACCAAACGGAACGAGGGATTGGTTTTGATTCTTTTCCTATTCATTTCTGGATTCATCAACTTTTTGTTATGCGAAACCATTTATTTTATCCCTTTATACTCTGCTGACCAACTGTATACAACACTATTTGTGCATGATTGGATGAGTGGGAATGGAATATCCCATTGGTATCTCCCTCCTTCTCCCTATTTTTTTCCTGACATAGGGTGTATGGCCTTCTTGTACTTTGTATTTCCTTTTTTGTATCTGCCTACAATGTATGGAGTCATCCAGATGGGTTTCCTTCAATTCGGATTGTATTCGTTTTTGTCATCAAAACTAACAAAACGAACTACCATCCAATTGTTAATCTGGTTCCAAACCTTATTCATAATCTTTTCGCTACTTGGGGAAACCTTTGGAGATAAACCCCTGCCCTTGGTTTATTTTGTTTCGAATGCCCACCATAGTACTGGTTTTTTCTTTAGCCTATTCCTTGTTAGTCTCTACCACCAATTCCAATCCAAAGAAAATTCAATTGCCATTTTCCAGAATCAAACAGAGTTTCCGATCGGAAAGAAGTTTAGTCGAGGTGTTTTGTTCTCCAAATTGTTTGTACCCAAACATATTCCTATGTTTTTGTTCTTAGTCGGTTTTAGCCTTTTATACCTTTCCGATCGATTCTCGTTTTGTATTGGAGTGTTTTGTTTGATCGTAATCAATGTTTCGGGAATCGATTCTAAAAAATGGAAAGAGACCTTTCAGAAAAGCTTTATATTTTCCTTTCTCATCATTTCGCTTTACACCATTGCAATGGAACTCATCCTTTTTTTTCTCAAAACAAAACTGAAGATTCCCAATAGTTTTGGAATCCTTTTAGGTTTCCTTCAAACAAAAACATTAGGGGAGGTTACATTCCTAACCACTCATTATGTATATGATTTTGCCAAATTGTTGGTCTATGAAAATCAATCTTTACTCGGTTTGTTGTTTGTGTTCGTTTTCTTTTTTCATCGATTTCCACACCAACTCAAACGAATGTTTCTTCTTTTGATTCCGATTTTACTTTTCCTCCTCATAGTGGTGGGTCGGTTTACCTACCTCCATCCCTATCCCATTCGTTACCTTTTTCCCCTTTGGTTTTTGGGACTCATTGGAGTCTCCTGGGTATTGGCAAACAAGATGAATCCCTTCCCTCTCCCCATCTTTTTCCTTTCTCTTCTCCTCTGGATTTTGGTTCTCAATGAGTTTCCAAAACCCCGAAAAGAGGTTCAAAATTACCACCAGAGCATCACGAAACAAGAGGTATCCTATGACCTGGAAAAACCGATTCGCTTTTGGACGGAAGGTAAACGAAATCCTACCCCTGTAGACAAAAATGGGAAACCATACCACTGGATCACAGGTGCTTTCCATACTCCTTGACAGACATCGGGGAAACTATGATCTGGAAGGAGATGGAAGATTACGTACGGATTTTTGATACGACTTTGAGGGATGGAGAGCAGTGCCCTGGTGCTGCTATGAGTGAAGATGAAAAAGTAGAAATTGCGGGTCACCTTGCTCGGATGAAAGTAGACATCATTGAAGCAGGATTCCCCGTTTCTTCCCCAGTCCAGTTCAAAGCCGTCGAAAGAATTGCACGTGAAATAGAAGGTCCTACCATTTGTGGTCTTGCACGTGCCCTCCGCCCTGATTTAGAAGCGGCAAGAGACGCCCTAAAACCTGCTAAATCCAAACGCATTCATACATTCATCGCTTCTTCTCCCATTCATATGAAACACAAACTCGGAAAATCACCTTCCGAAGTTTTAGAGATGGCAAGGATTGCCGTTCGAATGGCAAAAGACTTTGTCCCGGATGTTGAATTTTCACCAGAGGATGCAACAAGATCCGAATGGGAATTCTTACGTGAGTTAGTTGAGGCTGTGATCGAGGAAGGAGCAACTACCATCAACATCCCAGATACTGTTGGTTATACAACCCCTCAAGAATACATGGATTTGTTTCGATTTTTAAAAACAAAAGTGAAAGGTGCAGACAAAGTCATTTTTTCTGCGCATTGTCATAATGACCTTGGCCTTGCTGTTGCGAACTCCCTTGCTACTGTACTCGCGGGTGGACGCCAAATTGAATGTACCATCAATGGGATTGGAGAACGAGCAGGTAACACAGCCATGGAAGAAGTGGTCATGGCATTAAAAACGAGAAAGGATACCTTTGGTGTGGAAACAAATATTGACTCCACTCTCATCACACGTGGTTCTCATTTGGTAAAAACCATTACAGGTATGGTTGTACAACCTAACAAAGCGATCGTGGGAGCTAATGCATTTGCCCATGAATCAGGAATCCACCAAGATGGTGTGATCAAAAACCGACAAACCTATGAAATCATGACTCCAGAGTCAGTGGGTTTAAAATCCAACCGTATGGTACTTGGTCGTCATTCAGGTAGAGCTGGATTTAAAGACCGAATCATCCGTATGGGTTTTGATCCCAAACCAGAAGAAATTGACAATGCATACAATCGGTTTTTGGAAATTGCAGATAAAAAAAAGGAAGTTTTTGATGAAGACATTGCTGCCCTTTTCCAATCTGAGATTAGCCGATCCCAAGTGGATGAAACCTACCGCCTGATTTCTTTCGAACAAAATACTGGTTCCGACAAAACACCATACGCAAAGGTAAACTTACAAATCAAAGCTGAAACAAAAGTTGGGGAAGCAAAAGGTGATGGACCTGTTGATAGTATCTTCAAAGCCATAAGTTCTGTAACAGGACTTTCCCCACTCTTATCTCGCCTTGTGATCTCTCCCGTCACAGAAGGAACCGATGCGATGGCGGAAGCCTCTGTCACATTAGAAGACGGTGAACGTCGGGTTGTGGGCAAAGGCGATTCAACAGATATCATAGAAGCTTGTGCCAAGGCATACATCAATGCTTTGAATCGGTTGTAATCAATGGCTTCACAAGAAAACCAATTTGACCCAAAGTTGTTTGTGAGAAAGGAACTCCAACAATTTTCTCCCTACACTCCGGGAGAACAACCAGGCCTTACCACTTCTACTATCAAGTTAAATACAAACGAAAATCCCTATCCTCCTTCACCAAAAATCCAAAAGGCTCTCGAAGAAGTGATCGAAAAGGGATTACTCCGTAAGTATCCCAATTACCATGCAAGGAAACTACAAGAACTCATCGCAAATGATTATGATTTGGACCCAAACCAAATCCTTGTGACCAATGGTTCGGATGAAGCCTTACGTTTGTTATTCCAAACCTTTATAGGTCCCGGTGATATGGTTGTAGCACCAGACCCAACCTATTCCTATTACCCAGTTCTTACCGAACAAATGATGGTGGGAGCGAAGTACAAAGCGGTTCCTGTCTTAGAAAATCTACATTTTGATTTTGAAACACTTAAAAAATCAGAAGGTAAGTTACTATGTTTTGCCCATCCAAATGCACCTACGGGCATCGAAGAACCGAAGGAAAAACTATTAGATCTGATTTGTTCCTTTCGTGGCCTTGTATTGTCAGATGAAGCATACATTGATTTTACGGATGCCAGCGCTAGTTTGATCTCTGAGATCAAACACCATCCAAACTTACTTGTTTCTAGAACTTTTTCTAAATCATATGCACTCGCTGGACTTCGTGTTGGTTACATTGTAGGTTCACTTGAAACCATTTCATGGATACGAAAACTCAAAGATTCTTATAATGTTGGAATCATTGACCAAATGATTGCAGAAACTTCTTATAAGGACAAAGAATATTTCTTAGAGAAACGAAAACTTGTTATTTCAGAACGTTCTCGCCTGAAGACCAATTTGGAATCCCTGGGATTTACCATCCCAGATTCTTCTACTAATTTTCTCTTCTGCAAACCAAAATCAGGGATTTCGCCTGAACAGTTATACCTTTCTTTAAAGGAAAAAAATATCCTCATCCGGTATTTTTCCTATGGAATTTGTAAGGATTTCATTCGAATTACAATTGGAACAAAGGAAGAAAATGATATCCTTTTCCAATCCCTGAATGCCTTAGTCTAAAAAAAACCCAACAAAACAATTGTTCTGTTGGGTATATATTTTTTGTTCATCTATGTTTCGTTAGAGTTAAAAACTCAATCCATCTTTTTTAAAATTCGATTTTCTTTGATTTAAGAATTTCGAATTTCAATTTTTGTTTTTTTCGGTTCAATTTTAGGAATGGAAAGTTCCAAAATTCCGTTTTTCATTTTTGCAACCGCTTTTTCAGAATCAATCGCTTTGCTAATGGTAAACTTTCGGAAATAGTTACCTTCTTTGTATTCCGCAAGTCGAACCTGACCTTTTTCTTCCGCTCCCATTTTGAATTTCCCTTCTAATTGGAGTTGGTCTTTTTCGATTGTGATCTCAACAGATGTTTCATCAACACCAGGCATTTCCACTCGGAATAAAATTGTGTTTTCAGTTTCATAAACATCTACATTCGGAGAGTAAACCCTTACTTGTGGTTGAACATCTTTCACTCCAGCCTTTTCATCTAACGTTTGTTTATTTTCTGTAGTCAGTGTATTCATATCGTTTTCTCCTTCTTTTATCCGATGTTGATGGATACTTTTTTCGGTTTGTCTTCTTCTCTTCTTGGTAAGTGGATGTTTAAGACACCGTTTACGTATTTTGCAGAAACTAGGTCTTGGTTCACTCGGAATGGAAGTTCAAGAGTTCTATGGAATTCACCATGGAAAATTTCCCTGCGATGAACTTCTGTTCCTTCCGCTAAATCTTCAGGTTTTTTCTTTCCATGGATGGAAAGCATATTGTCTTTAACATTGATTTCAATTTGGTCTGTGTCCATACCAGGCAAAAGGCAAGTGACTAGTGCCTCATCCTCTTTTGTGTACACATTCACAGGAGGAAAATGCGAAGAACTTCCGAATTGATCATTCAAAATAGAACGAGTCAACTCATCGTTCAAACGATCAAAGTCTCTCCAAAACTGGTTAGTTTTTGTTTGTGGGTCTAGAATTCGAAATAACATGCAAAATCTCCTTTTAGCACTCTTATTCGTAGTCTGCTACTTCAATTAGCACTCTATATCTTTGACTGCCAATTGTCAATTCGAATTTAGAATTTTTACATTCGGTAAAAAAAATTTTGTCTCATAGGCATAGGAACCATAGTTTGGATGGCAATGGCTATTACGGATCATTTGAATGCACTTGGGATCCAAATCCCTCCTGTTCCTGCAGCACTTGCTGCCTATATTCCTTCTAAACATTCAGGAAATTTGGTGTTTACCTCAGGCCAACTCCCCCTAGTTTCCGGGAAGTTACGAAAAATGGGAAAAGTTGGAAAGGATCTCACGTTAGAAGAAGCAAAAGAAGAAGCCAAACAGTGTTTACTCAACGCACTTTCGGCTTTGTTATTGCAGATAAGCTCTCTAGACCAAATCAAATCAATTGTTAAACTTGGAGTTTATGTTGCAAGTGACGAAAACTTCACTGAACAACACTTAGTTGCCAATGGTGCTTCCGAACTTGTAGGTCAAATTTTTGGCGAAAAAGGAAAACATGCGAGATTTGCCATCGGTGTGATTTCTTTACCTCTCAATGCAAGTGTAGAATTAGAGATGACAGTTGAAGTGGAATGACAAATTCAATTTTAAATTTAATTTCCGAATTCTTAATTTTCCTGAAAGAAACAATCAAACTAATACCAGATTTACTCAAAGTTTGGTGGTATTTAGGAAAAAGGATTACATTGTCATTATATAGTTATTGGAAAACAAAACTATTCTATGATAAAATATTTTTTATTTTTTTATTCCTCCAACTTTTGTTTGCGGTTTTGCCTTGGTTCCGTTATGAGATTACTTTTTTTGAAAGTAAAGAATCCATCTCATTAAGTCCCAAACTCAACTCCATATTTATCTTAATCAGTTTACTTAATTTTTTCTTTTTAGGTTTTTGGAAGTCTTCTTGGACAAGGATTTGGTTTTTTGCAACTGAGATGGTATCAGCGATCATCGTGATTTGGGGATATTTAGAGCCCAAAAGAACGTATTATGACTTTGTCAATGCAAGTGAAGTGACAACTCAAATCACTTTTTACCTTTTCCTAGGTTCACTGTTTTTTGCCTTTTTATTCGGGTATTTAAGTTTTAAAAAAGAGGATGAGGTATTTTTACATTCCCACTAGAATCATTCAAAGGGAAACTGAAAATACCATCCTCTAGTATACAACCATTAAGATTCTACTTCTACTATCTCCAAATTTGGTTTTCCACGTTTCTCTTGTAAGTCCACCAAAAATGCCTTCACCTTGTCTTTATGAAAAAGTAGTTTTTTCGATAATGGTTTTCCTATTTCTGAATTGATGATCCTTTGGATGGGTCTTGCTCCCATTGCCCTATCATACCCAGTTTCTGCTAAATACCTCACGGCTTTCTCTGTAATATCCAATTGGATTCCCTTCTCTTTTGCCTTGTTTTGTAAGGTTTGGAACATGCGTTTGACAACTAGTTCTACAATTGAAATGGATAAGGAATTGAATTCAATGACAGCTGTTAAACGGTTACGAAATTCAGGAGTAAATGTCCTTTCGATTGCTTTCAAAGATCGATCGTCATAACGATCCGAATCAAAACCAAGAAGAGGTTTAGAACTTTCCTGGGCACCGGTATTTGTTGTCAAAATTAGGATTACGTTTTTGAAATCTGCCTTTTTCCCTGTGCTATCTGTTAAAGTAGCATGGTCCATCACTTGTAAAAGGATGTTGTAAATATCTTCATGGGCTTTTTCAATTTCATCAAAAAGAAGCACACAGTGTGGAGTTTTCGCAATCGCATCTGTGAGTTGCCCCCCTTGGTCATAACCTACATAACCCGGAGGACTACCAATGAGTCGTGATACAGAATGTTTTTCCATATACTCACTCATATCAAAACGGAGAAATTGAATTCCCATTTTATCTGCCAGAGTTTTTGCAACTTCCGTTTTCCCAACTCCAGTAGGACCTACAAATAAAAAACTGCCAATTGGTTTTCCTTCATCCCCAAGTCCTGAACGTGAATAGTGAATGGCATCTACAATTTGATCGATGGCATGGTCTTGCCCAAAAACAATGGTTTTGATTTCGGCATCCAAAGATTCTAATTTCTTTTTATCATCAGCCTTTACTGTTTTTTCCGGGATCTTCGCGATTTTAGCAACCAAGGATTCGATTTCAAAGACACCAACAGTCTTTTTTGTTTTCTCTTTGTTTTCGTCACGTAACTTTACAAAGGCTCCTGCTTCATCCAAAAGGTCAATGGCTTTGTCTGGCAAAAAACGATCACGTAAGTGTAAGGTAGACAAATCCACACATGCTTCGATGGCTTTTTGGCTGTAATGGACACCATGAAAGGATTCATATTTTGCTTTAAGACCATTTAATATCTGTATGGCGTCTTCTCTGGAAGGTTCCACTACTTCAATTTTTTGAAACCTTCGCGATAATGCATGGTCCTTTTCAAATATAGATTTGTATTCTTTAAAAGTGGTGGTTCCTATACACTTAAGTTCACCATTGGCAAGGGCTGGTTTCATCAGATTGGAAGCATCAAGACTCCCACCAGACACTGCTCCTGCACCGACAATGGTATGGATTTCATCGATAAAAATGACCTTCTCAGGCTTTCCCACTAACTCTTGTAAAATTGCCTTTAAACGTTCTTCAAACTCTCCTCGGAATTTGGTTCCTGCCATAACCAGTCCCATATCCAAAGAATAAATTTCCAATCCTAACAAACTTTTTGGAACTTTTCCTTGTACGACTCTTTCTGCAAGGCCTTCGACAATCGATGTTTTCCCAACACCAGCTTCTCCTACAAAAATTGGGTTATTTTTCCTTCGTCTAGAAAGGATATGGATTGTCCTTTGGATTTCAGTTTCCCTTCCAATGCAAGGGTCTAAAGTTCCTGATTTTGCTTTTTCGGTCAAATTCACACAGAATTTTTCCAAAGCAGACTGTTTTGATTTACCTTCCGTTTCTTCTTCGAAGGATTCTTCATCGGACGTAAAATCGGGTTCATTTGAATCGATATCTTTTTTGAAACCATGGGAGATGTATTTGATCACATCCAATCGTTTGATATCTTGTTTTGCTAACAGATAACAAGCTTGGCTATCTTCTTCCCGAAATAGAGCAACCAAAACATTATTTCCATCCACTTCTTCCTTACCAGAATTTTGGACATGAAAGGCAGCGAATTGGATGACAAACTGAACTCCAACAGTGTATTTTGGTTGGATTTTTAAATTTGGAACAGAGATAGAAGATAAATCCTCTTCAAAGTATGCAAGTAACTCCTTCCGAAGTAAATCCAAATCACATCCCACATTTACAAGGACATCTTTTGTTTTTTCGTTAAAGGTTAGTCCATATAACAAATGTTCCAACGTTACAAATTCATGATGGTACTTTGTCGCTTCTTTCTGCGCAAGTTCTAAAGTTTTTTCTAAATCTGTTGAAAAATTCATATTTATTCCTCTTTTGCCAATTGGCATTGTAAGGGGTGACCAGCCTCATCAGCTAATTTATGTACTTCTTCTACTTTTGTGCGTGCAATGTCTAATGAATACACCCCACAAACAGCAGAACCTTCTGTATGTGCCTTCCACATAATTTGACGTGACTCTTCCATTGATTTCCGAAAAACTACTGCTAAAACATAAACAACAAACTCTTGAGGTGTATAATCATCGTTAATTAAAATCACTTTAAAACGATTTGGTTTTTTTAATTGTTTTTTCTGTTTTTCTTTTTCTAATAATTCAACATTAAAATCGGTATATGACTTTCTTTTCGTTTCAGACATTACCCCTCCCTCAGAGCTTTGATAGGTGAATGTGCATTGTATGCTTCAATATTTTCCCTTTCCATTTTGATCTCTTTTTCTAAATAGGATTCTATAGCACTTCTACCTTGTTCATTGTATATAAAATGAGAACTGAACATGGGAACTGTCTCATACCCTCTCAGGAATTTATGTTCCCCTTGTGCCCCTGCTTCTACTCTTTCCATTTTATGTTCAATTGCATAATCTATCAATTGGTAATAACAACATTCAAAATGTAAATTGGGTATGTGTTCCAATGCACCCCAATACCTTCCATATAAAAATCCATCTCGGTATAAATTCCAAGTCCCACCTACAGGATCTCCATTGGGTTTAGAAGCAAGAACAAGGAGTAATCTATGGCGGAAGGTTTCCACCATCTTTAAAAAGAACATTCGGTTTAAGTAAGCTTGTCCCCATTTTTTACTGTGAGTGTCCTTATAAAATTCATAAAAGAGATTTGCATGTTCTTCCTGAATGAGATCCCCAGTAAGTGTTTTGATTTGTAGCCCTGTTTCTGAAATTTTTTTACGTTCACTGCGAATGGACTTACGCCTCTCCTTAACCAAGGTAGATAAAAATTCTTCAAAATTAGAAAACCCTCGATTGAACCAGTGGTATTGGTGGGACAAACGAGGGTGAAACCCAGATTTCTGAGAAAGGATTTGTTCTTCGTCCTTACAAAATAAAATGTGAATCGAAGAAACTCCTTCTCGTTCTCCAAACTCTTTTAAAGCCATTAAAAGCTTTTGACCTAACGAAGCTTTTTCTCCATCCGTCAGTTCTGGGTGGAACAAAATCCGATATCCAGTCACAGGTGTAAAGGGAACAGCAACTGTGAGTTTTGGATAATAGGGAATGCCTGCCCTGTGGAATGCATTGGCCCATTGGAAATCAAAGATATATTCCCCATAGGAGTCTTTCCGCAAATAACTGGGAATGAGCCCTAAAAGTTTTGCTTCTGACCTGGCGGAAACAATGACGGGTCTCCAATCCGATTTCCCAATGTTGCCTGTTTCTTCCAAACCTGACAAAAATTCAAATTCCTGGAAGACAGAATCAGAAGGAACGAGTTTGTTCCACTCTTCCTTGTTGAATTCAAAAAAACTATGGGAAATCTCTATCTTAATTGGTTCATCCACTCAAATGTTTAGACTCTAATGGGTTTCTTCTTGTTTTAATTGTTTTTTCCGAATGTGTTCGATGAGCCGAACCAAACTTGGATTTTCTGGGTCCAGTTCGAGAGCGGAACTGAGAATATTTTCAGCTCTCAAATAATTTTTATCTGCTAAGTAGGTTTGTCCCAAATTGATCAAGTTTTTGACATGATTGGGATCACGAAGTCTTACCCTTTCCCCAAAATCAATGGCGGTTTTGATATCAGCCACTTTCCTTGCACAAAACGCTGTGATGTACATGATCTCAGTATCCATAGGTCGAAGTAAACTATAGTCTTTGGCCATTTTTTTCGCATTCCCATAGTCCTTGAGTTTTAAGTACAATTGGATGAATTTCTTTTTGATCTCAGGGATGTTTTCCTCTAAGGAATGTGCTTTTTCTAAATAGGTAACCGCTTCCTGCAGATCAGAGGAGTCACTTGCTTCTTTGGCTTTTGCTAACAATGATTGGATTTCTCTTAACTTATCTTTTTCAATTTTGTAACGTTCTTTTTCTTCGATAAAAGAAACACGTAACATCGATAAGTCGTCAGTTAAAGCACCAAATTTAGCCATTTCATCATAAATTAAATCAAGTTCCCCTTTTCCCGCTTCCACCATTTTAAGAAATAGTTTTTCATCTTCATTGATGACTCGTTTTCCATCTTCCGTATGTGATATTAATAAATCATCACGACCATCAGAACCAGCAATGAGGATATCACCTGCTTCCAATTGGAATGTTTTGATATATAAATTCCCTTGGACACCCGATGTTCCCAATTTTCGGAACATCAATTCGTTTTCGATAAAACTGGCGATTCCATCTCTGTACAATACAATCCATGGGTGTTCAGCATTGATAAAATAAAGTAATCCTGTTTCATTGTCAATCACACCTAATACGAGTGATACGAGCATGGAACCATCAAAACCTTCAAAAATTTTATGAAGTTCTAAAAATGTATTTTTGATCCATCTTTCTGGATATGTATTTCGTGCTTCACTTAAGAGTTGGGTTCTTGTGATAATCGATTCAAATACAGATCCAAGCACAAGGGCACCTCCCGCACCTTGCATTGATTTCCCCATTGCATCTGCATTTAAAAATACAGTGTAAGAACGATTGTTAAGTACGATTTGATTGGCAATATTGAGGTCACCACCAATCTCTTTTTCATATTGTTTAAATGTGAATTTTTTCTTTTGTTCTAATAAAAAATCCACACGTACATTTTGGTGTTTGGCATGATTGGTATGAAACGGTTGTAAAAGGAGGGAGGTTAAAAAATAATCCCCATCTTGTTGGTGTTTTAAAGACTGAACTTCCTTTAATGTATTTTCTAATTCCTTAGTACGTTCTTGTACTTTTTCCTCTAGTTGTTCGGCATACTGTTGCAATTTTTTACGAGCAGCTTGGATCGAACGCACCATCCGGTTAAAGGACCTCGCCATAAATCCAATGTCATCCTCCACATGCACCGTTAGGCGGTATTCTAAATTACCAGAGTTTACCTCGGTTAATCCTTCAATGATTTGTTCCACGGGACGAATGAGTGCAATGAGAAAGAACAATCGATATCCAAAAATCACAAGAACTGCAAGAGCAAGTAAACCAATGATCCAAGGCAAAGTCACTTCATGTTGGAAACTTCTGTAATCAGTGTATGGATAACCTACTTCATGAACAATTTCATTTTTTTTATCTACAATCAGATAACTTACATAAAAAGAAAATTTGGGATTCTTTGTTTCAAACTTCACTTGGCCACGATAGTTTCTTTCACCATGGTTTGGCATGGGAGAAAACATTTGGTCTAAAGTTTCGAATTTTAATTCCTCTGATCGATTAGAAGAAAGAATTTTCCTTGCCTCGGCATAAAATCCTGAGAGTGCCCCCTCTTCGTTTTTCACAAGTCCAGAAGCTTTTTCAGTAAAATTAGAAACAGGAATCTCTCGTAGTTTATTACGTGTGTATAAAATTTTACGTTTTTCAGATTCAATCTCTGAAATTAACTCTTTTGGAGAAGTGATTCGATCTTCTTTTAACAATCGTTTGATTTCGTTCGAATAACCGTTACTTGTTTCTGGCAATTGGAGTAAAAGTTCATTGACCTTAGCTTTCCAATTTTCATTTTTCTCAAACGATAAGGTCATCTCCAAGGCCCAAACATTGTAAAATTCAGCCTCATATCCTTTTGGTTCTACGTTTGTTTCTTCTAATCCTTTGTGTGTGATAAAGGATCTGTTTTGGATATCATAGGAATAATGGAAACTAGGAACTTGGTCTGTTTCCAATCCAGCAATGTAATTTTTGGCTCTTGCCGTATGCACCAAATCATAATTAGATTCTGTTTGTTGGATCACAGAATAGGCAACCAATTGTAAAATTAACAAAAACGAAGCCAAAGAGATACCAATGATTCTTGATAAAATTGTTGTTTTGTCTTTTGTATTATTGATATAAACAACATTGGCAACAAACAAACCAACAACCAAAACAAGGTCAGTAATCGTTTGGTATAAACCCCTTCCAATTGCACCATCTCTTGACAATACATTCAAAAAACCAGGTATCATTGTGATGAGGACAAAGGAGATCAGAATGCTAATCAAAGTGAACTTTGATTCTTTTGGCATCTTGAATAATTGCAGGATGGCAACAATCGTAAAGGAAACAAAAAAGACTAAAACGATGACAGCATACGCTTTATAAAAAATAGGAACAGGAAAATCCCAATAGTGGCCACTGAAAAAAAACAATCTCCCAGCAGACAAACTGATGTAGACAAAAAATGCAGTCACAAGAACGACCACACTGCTTAAGATCCAAAAAATAGATTTTTTAAGTCTCGGGAAATAAATTTCAGGGTAACTTAAGAAAAATCCAGTGAGATAAACGGAACCCGCCATCGCACCAATGATGACAAACCATCGCATATACGCTGAGGCCGGTCCCATAAAGGAAAAGTTAATCAAATACCCAAAGTGAAATAAACCCAACCAAAGTGTGCCCATTCCTAAGTTGTAAGTGGCTTCCGATTTCTCTTTCACCGTTAGAAATAATTGTGCATTGTAAAAAGTAAAAATCACTCCGACGAGAGAGCCGAAAGTATAAAAATCAAACGCTATGTTTCCCCAAGAATCCATGGATGAAAACCCTAACATAAATCCAAATCATGTCAACTTCGTATTTGATTTCCCAAACATTTGGTAAAGGAAGTATAAAAAAATTACCAAAAGGATACCAAGAATGGTTCGATTGTAGAATGACAGTATAACAATGATTTGGTTCCAATTCGAACCAAGGAAACTTCCGCCAAATAAAAGTAATCCACACCATAATGAAACGGCAATGGAATAAAGGATTACAAATTTAATGATGTTCATTTTGGACATTCCAGCGACGATCGAAACAAAAAATCGAATCCCTGCCGAGAACCTTGAAAGTAAAACCACTACATTTTCGTACTTTCGAAACCATACTAAAGTCTTATGCAAACTTTCCTCATGGTATAGATTGGATAAAACAGGGATCCTTGTTCGTTTCAGAAATTTCAAAAACGATTCCCCAAAATAATACATGACGAGGCCCCCAAACAGATTCCCTAAAAAGGTAGCGATGACAACAGATCCAAAGGAAACGGGAGAGTTGGGTGTAGAGGATATAAAACCCGAAAAGACTGTGATTGTATCACCTGGCCAAGGTGGGAAAATATTCTCCAGAAAGTTCGAAAAACAGAAAAAACCCCATAGGAAAAGCGGTGGTAATTCGAGAATTTCTTTCATTATGGCTTCGAATGGGATGGATTCTAACACAAGAAGAAGGATAAACCTTTCTTGGGATAGGCAACAAAGATTTTAAAAAATGAATGGAAGGAATCAATACTAGGACATTTGCTTTCCCTAATGCTTCGAATTTTTCTCTTCTCACTCCTTGTGTTTTGGCAATGTACCCCAAACAAACAAATGGAAACCTACCGGTTTGACCAAATCATCGTGACAAAATTCCCTACGAACCCACCACCCGCTTTCCCACAGTCTTTTTTTCCTGAAAAATCTACCTACCTTCAATCGAGTGAATTCAAAACAAGTCACATCCATACGAAAGAAGCATTTTTACTTTTGGAAACTCCCGAGTCATGGGAGGAAATCCAAAAACGCATCGATTACAGAGTGAACCAAGGGGATTGGAAACTCATTGAAAAAAATGTAAACGAAACAGAAGTATCCTATCTTTTGGAAGGGTTTATTAAAAAATCATTATCGATTTATCTGACTAAAAATGAAACTAACAACCAAATTCGTTTTTACTTTAAAAAACACTCTACTTATTAATCATGAATTGGATCAAAAATAAAAACGAAACCATCGTCTACATTCTGTTAGCAGGAATTTTTCTCGCTACATGTTTTACTTTGTTTTTTGTATTCAAACCATTTTTATGGTCCAGTTTTTTAGCCCTATTGTTTTATTTAACCACACGAAAACTTCACAAACGATTAAAAAATGTGTTGGGTGTTAAATTTCATGGCCTTTCTCCCTATATCATGGTCATCCTTATGCTCGCTTGTGTGTTTATTCCTTCTTATTTAATTGTATCTACTCTGATTCGAGAATCTTTAAATTTAGTTAGTTATGTAAGAAACCAACTCACAGAAGAATCAATTGTATCTCTTTTACTGAATAGTCCGATGTTGACTGACTTTTTCACAGAGAATGAATTTTTTTGGATCAAACTACCAATTCTTTACCGGGAATATGTGGGTCAACACATGGATATTCTCAACTTAGATTCTATTTATAGTTTATTAAAAAATTCTTCTGGTTTTTTACTTGGGTCTTTTGAAGTTCCAGGTGCAATCATCTTCAATGGATTTTTTACATTCATCTTACTCTTCTTTCTCTACAAAGAAGGGAGCAGAATGGAACATGGATTGTTTTTACTTTTACCATTCCCCACAGAAATTGAAGAAAGGCTAGGACGTAGGATCGAAGAAGCGATCCGAACTGTAATGATGGGAAATTTATTCATCTCACTCTTACAAGGTGCTTTGATTTACGTTCTTTTACTTTTTACATCTGTATCGAACAAGTTTTTACTCTCAAGTATCGCAACTATATTTTCTCTCATACCTGTTGTTGGTACATCTGTCGTATGGTTTCCGATTGGACTTTATATTGGACTTGTCCAAGAAAATTGGACAGGTAGTGTACTTTTCATGATAGCAGGTGGGGCAAGTTATCTCATTCTAGAAAATTTTGTAAAACCAAAACTCCTTGATAAAAAACTCAAAACGCACCCATTTTTAATTTTCTTATCCCTCATTGGCGGATTACAAGAGTTTGGTGTTGCCGGAATTATCATTGGGCCTATGGCGTTAACACTCGTGATCATCTTATGGGATTTTTGGAAAATTTTTCGAGAAACTCGATTCCAAACAACGTAAATGGAAACAGCTGATTCTTCCCTTTCTGTCAGTGAAGTCAATCGCCGTATCAAGGCGAAATTACAAGACTCTCCCGAATTTAAAAACTTTTGGATTCGCGGAGAAATTTCCAATTTCAGCCAGACCAATAGTTCTGGTCACATGTATTTTTCCTTAAAAGATACAACAAGTGTAATCAAATGTGCTTTTTTTTCCTTCCAAGCCAAAAACTATAAAGGAACTCCACTACGAAATGGAATGGAAATCCTTGTGTATGGTTCTGTTTCTGTTTATGAACCAGGTGGTTATTATAGCATCACTGTCCAAAAACTTGAGGAACTTGGGGAAGGAGATATCCTTCTTAAAATTGAAAAATTAAAAAAGTCATTAGCAGAAAAAGGGATCTTTGATGTTTCCCACAAACGGCCGTTACCTAAATTTCCAAAACGATTGGGTATTGTTACTTCACCTAAGGGTGCTGCTGTCGAAGATATCATTCGCATTGCCACTGACCTCAATCCTTCGATTCAAATTTTAGTATCACCATGCCTTGTCCAAGGAGACGGTGCCGAAAACTCAATCATTGAAGCCATTAAGGAAATTAATGATCCAAAATGGGAAGTAGATGTGATCATCGCAGGACGTGGTGGCGGATCTTTTGAGGACTTAATGGCATTCAACCAAGAAGCGGTAGTGATGGCGTATTATCAATCGAGGATTCCCATTATATCTGCCGTAGGACATGAAATTGATCGTGTCCTTACAGATTTAGCAGCGGATGCCACAACTCCCACACCCACTGCCGCAGCAAAATTAGCGATCCCTAATGTATCGGATACTCTCATCCGTTTGGATGAAATGGAAGACCGATTGCGCTCTGCTCTAACAGGTGTGATACGAATTGGAAAGGAAAAGTGGTTAGGTGTAACAAGTAGAGTGGTTTTTCAAAATCCAAAAGCAGTATTAGAGCCTAGGCAAAACCATTTGGATGAATTATTAACTAAAATTTCCCTTCTAGGAAAAAACTACCTTGTCAAAAAGCAGAGTGAATTTCAAAAATTTGATTCTTTCCAACAAACTTGGAATTCGTATTTGGAAAGAGTCCAAACAAAATACAAACTCGCAGAACAAAGATTAGACCACTTTTCTCCTTTAGGAACACTCAAAAGAGGATATTCAGTCCTCCGCAATACAAACAAACAAGTGATCTCTTCCATTACACAAATTAAAGAAAAAGAATCATTGGAAGTTTTTTTATTCGATGGAAAACTCCATGTAGAAGTAAAAGAAATCAAATAGGACCAAACGATGGTAGATAAAAAAACAATCAGTTTTGAAGAAGCAATCCGTGAATTGGAAGACATTGCGGAAAAATTAGAACGGGGAACTTTGTCTTTAGAAGATTCGATCAAGGCTTACGAACGAGGAATGGAACTAAAAAAAATCTGTTCCGAACGTTTGGTAGATGCAGAAGCTAAAATTGAATTTTTAACCAAAGCTCCTAGTGGTGAAGTTGTGAAATCAACTGTGAAAAAAAAGAAGGATGAAACAACTTCTAATAAAGCGGAAGAAGATTTATTTTAAAGAATGAATTTCCAGACCATTTTTATTTTAGCTTACCTCCTTGTCACGATCGGGATTGGAGTGTATGCGGCAAAAAAAGTAAAAAATTCTAAAGACTTTATCCTTGCAGGTAGAAGTTTACCCTTACCCATTTCAACAGCAGCTTTATTTGCCACTTGGTTTGGTAGTGAAACCATCCTCGGTTCCTCTGTCGAATTTGCGAAAGGTGGATTTTTATCTGTCATCCAAGATCCGTTTGGTGGTGCCCTTTGTTTATTTTTACTTGGTTTGGTATTTGCAAAATACTTATACCGAATGCAAATCCTTACCTTTGGTGATTTTTATAAAAACCGTTATGGTAAAAAAATGGAGTTCATTGCAGGCATTTGTCTGATCTTTTCCTATTTTGGGTGGGTTGCTGCACAATTTGTTGCACTCGGAATCATGGTGCAAATTTTATTTGGGATCAACCAGTTTACAGCAATTGTCATTGGAGCATGTCTCGTTGTTTTTTATACTTACTTAGGTGGGATGTGGTCTGTTTCCTTAACCGATTTTTTCCAATCCATTTCGATCATCATTGGACTCGTAGTCGTGATCATCGAATTGAATGGAATAAAACCTATTTGGTCATCCATCTCAGAAAAACCAGATGGTTTTTTTCGATTTTTCCCTGAATCCAATTACCACGCTTGGACTTTGTACCTATCGGCTTGGATGGTTGTTGGATTTGGTTCGTTACCCCAACAAGATATTTTCCAAAGAGTAATGTCTGCGAAATCCGAAAAGGTTGCCATTCGGGCGTCTTATTTATCTTCCGTATTGTACTTGTTATTTGCTCTTATCCCTCTTTTTTTAGGGCTCCATGCAAAAAGTCTAATCCCAGATTTTGATTTAAATTCAGAAACAGGGCAACTTCTAATCCCAACGATGATTTCTAAATTTTCCAGTCCCTGGATTCAAGTTTTATTTTTTTCAGCACTCATTTCTGCCATTTTATCAACTGCATCGGGAGCCATCCTTGCTCCTTCTTCTATATTATCTGAGAATATTCTAAAATATGCATTCAGCAACATGAATGATAAAAAGCTACTTTTACTCTCACGGGTATCGGTACTAATTATTGCAGGGATTTCTTTTTTACTCGCAGTGGGAAAACCTTCAATTTATGCACTCGTCGAAGATTCGGGGGGTATATCCCTTGTTACCCTATTCATTCCCATGGTGTTTGGCTTATTAAGTAAAAGAGCAGATGAACGTTCTGCTCTTTTTTCTTTGTTTGTTGGTATCGTTACTTGGCTTATTTTAGAAGTATATGGGGACGATATGACAAGCCATTTTTATGGTACAATCGCAAGTCTCATCGCCATACTTATTGGGATTTATTGTTTCCCTAAAAAAGTGAAATCTCAAGTAACCACGTAAACACTTGTTTCATATCGATTCCCAATGCTTTTGCTTGTTGTGGGATAAGGCTTGTGCCAGTCATTCCAGGTAAGGTATTTGTTTCCAAAACATAGGGAATACCGTCCGAGATGATAAAATCAGTTCTGGAATAACCCTTACATCCTAAGATAACATGGCATTTTAAACTGTATTCTTGTAGTGTTTTCGTAATTTCATCACCCACGGGTGCAGGAGTGATTTCTTCACTTGCTCCTTTCGTGTATTTTGCTTCAAAATCAAAAAATTCCGACTTGGGTCTGATTTCTGTTGGAACAAGCGAAAACGCATTTCGTTTTTTCCCTTCAGGTTTTTCTAAAACACCAATTGATACTTCTGTTCCTGAAACCAATTTTTGAACGAGGACTCGATCTTCGGATACAAATATTTTATCCACGAGTGTAATCGCTTCTTCAGGCGTTTTTGCCATTCCAGTATTCACACTTGATCCACCTAACGTAGGCTTAATGAATACTGGATAAGGAAAGGGTAAGTTTAAGAGAACTTTTCTCGCATCAGATTGAACTCGGTCCAATTCCAAAAATGGTGCCACAGGGATTCCGATGGATTGGAAGAGTAAATTTGCTCTAAATTTATCCATTGCAAGGGCTGAAGCCAGAACACCAGACCCTGTGTGTGCAATGCCCATCGTATCCAAAAAACCTTGGATCCTACCATCTTCCCCTGCCCCTCCGTGTAACCCAAGGAAGGCGGAAGTAAATCCATATTTCCCTAATTGACTCGGATCACTTGAAGATTCAATTTGATTGGTTTGGTTAAATTCTCGTGAAAATTCTGTTTCGGATTTTCCAGTCGGATCAGGGTAAATTGTTTCTGTTATGGTAGGGATCCAAAATTTTCCGCTTGTATCAATGTAAATGGGGCATACGTCGTATTTTTCCCTATCAATTGTAGCAAATATAAAAGCTGAGGAACGGATGGATATGATATGTTCTCCAGAGACCCCTCCGAAAAGTAATGCGATTTTTAATTTTGGCATGAAATCACTTGATTCCTTTACATGAAAGTGAACGATATTGAAATTACGTGGATTCCCGCTTTAAAATTCAATTCGGATTTGTTTTTTCTCTTTGCTTTCTAACTTCTTCCTTATTTGCAAAAATTCCAAATTCCTTTACAGAAGATATCAAATCAGACTATTCTCAATTTTGGTTTTTATATGAGAGCGAAACTAGAGGCAGACAGAACTTCTTTGCCATTCGTCCTTTTTATATGTCTTTTTCTGACAAAACTTACGCCTTTCGATTTCATAGTTACCTCTCCCCAATCTATTACAAAGAAGAAACCAATTATTGGTACACGTGGTCTTCCTTATTTTTCTTCAGTGGCACTGGTTTCAAACATGAAGAAGGTGATGAAGATGAAGATATCTTATTCACTCCACTTTTTTTATGGGGGAAAGGAGAATCACAAAGAGAAAATTATTATAGTGTATTCCCCCTTTATGGAAAAATTAGAAACAAACTCTCTTACCAAGAACTAAATTATGTTTTATTTCCATTATATTCAGAATGGAGATACAAAACATATAAGGCTAGATCCATTGGATGGCCACTTGTCATGTGGGGAGGTTCGGAAACAAGGGATGACTTTCGAATTTTTCCTTTGTATTCGAAAAAATCACATGAAGGAAAATACAAACGTTATTCGATCCTATGGCCTTTTTTCCAATGGGGGGAAGAGAGGTTAGATAAAAAGGAACCAACTTCCTATCAGATTTTTTTCCCATTCTATAACCATAAAAGTTCCGTAGACGGGAATATGAAAAGCCATGCTTTTCTTTGGTTTCCTTTGCTTAACTCACTTTTTTCGTACGGATATGACAAAAAAACGGGACAAACCAATTACACTGCACTCTTTATTTTTTTCCAATACACAACTTCAGTGAAAAAAGATACAGAGAAACTTGTGTTTTTTCCTTTTTATGGTTATTCTTATTTCGCAAACAAAGAAGCAGAGTTTATCACCCCATTTTATATTCGATTGTCCCAAAATACCTCTCATCTCAAATCAACATCTCATTTTATCTTACCATTTTATTCCCATATGAAAAATGAATACGTCCAAATAGGAAGGGAAGATTATTATTGGAAACTTTGGCCATTCTTTCGGTACCACAAAGATCCCGAAGGGAATTTTGGATGGAATACACTCGCAATCATTCCCGTTCGTTTTGAAGTGATGGAAGATGTTTGGGAACCAATTTTTTCTATCGTTGAATACAAGAGGTCATCTAATGGAGAAAAACGATTGCACCTGATTACTAGATTGTACACTCATCGTTGGACTCATGATGAAACTCATATCCATATCCCTATCCTAATGGAATTTTCAAAAACAAAATCAGGATTTTCATATGAATTTGCCTACGGTCTCTTTGGAATTGATACAAGGGAAGAAACAAATCATTACAAACTCCTTTGGTGGAAAATATGATCCAAATGTATCGTAAAACCATTGAACCTCTCTTGTATGCAATTGGTTATACAGTATTATTGTTATTCCGTGCCATTGGGCAATCACATCATTTGTATTTCAAACGCCGCGAAATCTTAGAACAAATGTTTATCGCTGGAGTTGGATCCTTATTTGTTGTGTCCATTGTATCAGTTTTTACAGGTATGATCCTTGGCATTAACACAGGACTTGGACTCCGCGATTTCGGAGCCGAAGGACAAATTGGACTTCTCCTTACAATCACATTGACAAGAGAGATGTCTCCTTTTATGACTTCCCTCATCCTTGCAGCATCCGTTGGTTCAGCTATGGCTGCCGAAATCGGAACGATGAAAGTATCCGAAGAAATTGATGCTTTAGAGGTTATGTCCATCAATCCAGTCAGATACCTTGTGATGCCTAGGATTGTTGGTTTTTCCATTATGGTTCCGGTTCTCTGTGTTTACTCATCCGCCTTAGGAATATTAGGTGGTGGTATTGTAGGACATTTCCAGTTAGGAATTGATATCATAAGTTATTTCCAAGATGTTTATTACCGAATCTCATCGGTACCTGGACTCAAAGATTTATATGTAGGTCTTTTAAAAGGGTACGTATTTGGTATTTCCATTGCTACCATTTCGTGTAGCCAAGGCCTTCGTACGGAAGGTGGAGCCATTGGAGTCGGCCAAACAACGAGGAAAGCCGTGGTCACTTCCTTTCTCATGGTCATTTTTTCGGGCTATGTGCTCACAGCACTCTTCTATAAGTAAAGGACAGTATGGAACCATTTGCCATTGAAATGAAAAATGTTCACAAAGCCTTCGGTAAACGTAAAATCCTCCGAGGGATGAATTTACAAGTAAAACGAGGAGAAACAATGGTCATCCTTGGACCTTCCGGAACAGGAAAATCTGTGAGTCTCAAACACATCACAGGTTTACTTGACCCAGATGAAGGAGATTGTTTTATTTATGGAGAATCCATTGTCCATGCCAATGAAAAAAAACGAGAAGAGTTACGTTCTAAGTTAGGTGTTCTTTTCCAATCGGGGGCTCTTATCAATTGGCTTACCGTGTATGAAAATGTAGCACTTCCCTTACGAGAACATAAAATTGCAGATGGAGTTGAACTCGATCGGATTGTGATGGAAAAATTACAATGGTTGGATTTGGTTCCGGCAAAGGATACCTTACCTAGTAATATTTCAGGTGGGATGAAAAAACGTGTGGGACTTGCACGTGCTCTCACATCCCAACCAAAAATCGTCATGTATGACGAACCAACCTCTGGCCTTGACCCAGTGATGTCCAATGTCATCAACGACCTTGTCATTCGTTTACAAAAAGAATTAGGGCTCACATCCATTGTGGTGACCCATGATATGAATTCAGCGTATCGAATTGCAGATCGGATTAGTTTTTTATATGAAGGAAAAGTCCAATTTTGTGGAACTCCTGAAGAGATCCAAGCGTCCAAAGATCCAGTGATCCAACAATTCATTCATGGAAATACAGTAGGTCCGATGATACTCGACCACTCAGAATTAAAAAAAGGAAAATCCAATTGACTTTGTTCACACAACTAGGAGAAATTTAGGGAATGCCTACCATAGGTCGTGCTCTCATTGTTGGTCTTTTATTCATCTTTTCACTCGTAGCCGTTGGTTATTTTACGATTGTCACAGAAGGTGGGCCGTTCCAAAAGTCGGGTTACCAACTCCCTGTGTATTTCCCAGACGCCGAAGGGATTAAAATTGGAAACAAGGTCACCATCCATGGAGTTCCTTTTGGGTATGTATCCAAAATCCGTTTGGTACAAATTGATGAAATGGGAACTTTATTACCAGAAGGGGAAACTGGGATAGGAACGAAGGTAGAACTCACCTTACTCCTCAAAGGTAAGGTCCAACTTTTTTCCAATTACGAAATCACGATCAAAAACGAAAGTTTGCTCTCAGGTCGTGTGGTTGCCCTTGACCCAGGATCCAAATTCCCTGTGGATCCCAAAACAAAAGAATACATGATGGCAGAAGAACCAATTAGTAAAATTGAAATTTCTCCTAAATCGGGGAAACTCCTTCCCATCCAAGGGAAGGTCACCCAAGACCCACTTGTGTCCCTCTCAGAACTCATCGCAGAAAACAGATCTGATATCCGTAAAACAGTGCAAAATATCGCAAATATCACAGGGAAAATCAATGAAGGCCAAGGAACTTTGGGAAAACTCATCAATGAAAGTGATGTTCACAAATCTGTAAACACAACCTTGGGAGATGCCCAAGTGGTTCTCAAGGAACTGAGAGAAGGTTTGGAAGATACTAGGGAACAAGCTCCCGTCACAAGTTTCATTCGCTCTGCCCTGAGTGCTTTTTAAGGACTAACACGGAGAATACGGCCTCATTTGTAGCGAAAATTAGGCAAATCTCCCCGTTTTCCCGTCCGTCACAATTCCACCACACTGTTGTAAAAAAGAGACATTTTTTTGGATTCGGGTTTCGGTTTTGGTATTGTCCGAGGTCGGATTCCTACAATTTTGTATGTAGGAACTGATTATGCAAACGGCAATCCACAGAAAAACGATCCAAAATTCGATAACACTCAAAGGAATTGGCGTCCATTCTGGAAAAGTGGTGACCCTTCGCCTCCATCCTGCTGAGGCAAATACCGGACTTATCTTTTATCTCTATAGAGGCACCCAAAAAATCAGAATCCCAGTTTCTCTCGACCATGTGGTAGACACAAGTAACGCAACTACCATTGGTGATGGTAGTTCCAATCGGGTCCAAACGATCGAACACTTACTTGCAGCAGTTCACACGTTAGGCATTACCGATTGTATCTTTGAAATTGATTCCGTTGAGGTTCCAATTATGGATGGATCCTCCCTTCCATTTTGGGAAGGCATTCGTTCTGCAGGGATTCGTGTCCTAGACGAAACCGTGGAACCCATTACCATCACAAACCCCATTTGGGTCGTTGACGGGGACAAATACCTCGTGATGCTCCCTTCTGATGAATTAAAAGTCACTTATAGTATCGATTTTAACCACCCTCTCCTCAGAGGACAATCCTACACCACCACACTTGACGAATCCATTTTAGGAACAGACATCCTTCCTGCGAGAACATTTGGGTTTTTAAAAGATGTGGAAGCCCTCCAAGCGAGAGGACTTGCTATGGGAGGATCCCTGGACAATGCAGTGGTTCTCACCGATGATGGTTACCTCAACGACCATTTACGTTATGATAATGAATGTGTTCGCCATAAAATCCTAGACCTAGTGGGAGATTTAGCAGTGATGGGTCGTCCTTTCCGAGGTCACCTCATTGCATCCAAAGCAGGGCACGCTCTCGACATTTCCCTTGCTAAATGCATCATGAGCCAAGTCACTGGAAACGAACTCACACAATACAAAAGCAAACGGATTCCTCTTTTCTCTAAAAAAGAAGCCGCGCGGTAGATCGGATCTTTTTTTACTTTCCAAACTAGCCCAAACCAAAAGTATTTTTGGCATAGGTTCGGATGGAAGAAAAAACCACATTTAAAGGCATCTCTGCCTACCCTGGCACGGTCTACGGAAAGGCATTTCGTTGGAAACAATCCAAACGGAAACGGGAAGATCGTACCGACTTAAGCCCTGATGAAATCAAAGAAGAAGTTGAACTTTTAAAAAAAGGACTCCAAAAGACGGAAGATGACCTTGCCGACCTAGTTCAAAAATCAAAACAGAATGTCGAACTTTCAGAAATTTTAGAATCCCAAATTGTCTTTTTAAACGACCCACTCTTTCGGGCTCGTGTATTTGAACGAATTGCACAAAACAATGAGTCGGCGGGACTTGCACTGGAAACGGCAGTGAGTTCTTTGTACGATGAATTCCAATCCATACCTGACGAATTTTTCAGGGAAAGAGCTGACCACATACTCGACATCGGCAAACGAATAGAATCCAATTTGTACCCTGAAAAAGGTGCAGAACCAACTAAAATTCCCGATGATGTCATCCTCATCGCAAAAGAAATCACGCCATCCGAAATGATCCAATTAGGTAAATGCAGGTTACGTGGGATTGCCACTGACTTCGGAGGGAAAACAGGACATACAGCCATCATTGCCAGAAATTATGGAATTCCTACCATTGTTGGTCTTAAGAATATCACCTCACACGTAGAAGATGATGATTATATTTTACTCGATGCAACGAGAGGAATCCTCAATCGTTCCCCAGCCATCGACGAAATCAAACTTGCAGGGATCAAAAGCGAAATTAAAAAAACAATTCCCATACGAGAGATCAGTGACGGTCCAAAAGAACTCAAAACAAAAGATGGGAAAAAATTCACCTTACGTGCAAATATTGATTCGGAAGAAGAAGTAGATACTGCTTTTCTCCAAGGTGCCGACGGGATCGGTCTTGTTCGGACAGAAATTTTATTCATCCGTTACATCGAATTCAAACCCACAGAAGAAGAACAATTTGCCGTTTACAAACGAATATTACTGAAGATGGTGGGCCGCCCAGTGACCTTTCGTGTTTGGGATATCGGAGCTGATAAAATGGAAAATGGATATGAAGAAGAAAATCCATTTCTAGGAAATAGAGGGATTCGTTACCTCTTAAGGCACCCACATTTTTTTAAAGAACAACTTCGTGCCCTCCTTCGTGCAAGTGAATTTGGAACGATGAGGATCATGTTACCAATGATCACAACTCGTTCTGAGATTTTACAAACAAAAGTATTAATCAATGAATGTCTGGAAGAATTAAAAAATTTAGGACTTGTGATCACCAAAAAAATCCCACTGGGTATAATGGTCGAAACTCCTGCATGTGCATTAAATTTACCTTTTTTAGGAAACCATGTAGATTTTTATAGCATTGGCACTAATGATTTATTACAATACTTACTAGCAGTGGAACGTAACAACCATTTGGTGGGAGACTTATATAATCCGTGGCAGGTTGTGTTTTTACTTTTACTCAAAAACATTGTTGATGTTGCCAACTCTCAAAAAAAACCAATTAGCATTTGCGGGGAAATCGGAAGTGATCCCATGTTTACTGCTGTTCTCATTGGTTTAGGGATACGTGATTTAAGTTCGGCTCTCCCTCTCATGAAGGAAGTTGCTGAGAAAGTCACAGAAATTTCCACATGGAAAGCAAAATTACTCGCAGAACAGGTCATCTCACTAGCAGGTGAAGAAAAGTTTGAAGAAATTGAAACTTTAGTGTTAGAAACCAAAGGATAACCTCAAAAGCTAACAAACCTTAGGTTTCGATGGAAACACGTATAGGTGAAGATGAGTCCAATTTTCTCGTTTTTTCTGATTCCAATAATGGGAGGATTGATTTTTTTTTCCAAAGGTAAATTCCAAATAGAATCAGAGAAGCAAACCAAGAGACAATCACAAAGAGCCCATAAAAATGAGCCATACTGCCCCATTCTCTTTGGTAACCAGAAAGAATGCCCGCTGCATAATGACCAAAGGCTGTGCTTAAAAACCAAGTGCCCATTAGAAATGAAGCAAACTTTGTTGGAGCCATTTTACTAACAAACGATAGTCCAACAGGTGAAAGACAAAGTTCACTCAATGTATTCCAAAAATAGACAAATACTAAAAAGAAGAGGGAAACAGAGACTCCCGTTTCGGCTTTGTTTGCGGCAAATACCATCACCAAAAATCCAACCCCGAGGAAAAACAAACTGATGACAAACTTTAAGATTGGGTTTGGATTTCGATTGGTTTTGGAAAGAGAACTCCAAAGGAGAGAAACTAAAGGTCCAAAAACCAGAATCATCAAGGGATTTAATGATTGTAAGATGGAAGCAGGGATTTCAAATCCAAAAACACTTCTATCTGTATGGCGTAAGGCAAACAAATTAAGAGAAGAACCCATCTGTTCAAATGCCATCCAGAAAAAAATACTAAAAAAAGAAAGAAGTCCAATCAGTGCAATTTTTGACATCACCTCATTCTCGGAAACATTTAGTGATGTAGAACTTTCGTCCGTAAGAGTTTGACTTGTTTTTTTTGTTTTTTCCCAAATGGAATTGGGAAGGGATTTACTTCCAAAATAAAATACTAAAATACCAATTGCCATTCCAATTCCAGCTGATAAAAATCCCAAATGCCAATCTACCTTTTCACCTAAACTACCAGAAATAATTGGTCCAAGTAAACCACCTACATTGATTCCCATATAAAAGATGGTAAACCCACTGTCTCTTAAATTGGGTTTTTCTATATATAACCTTCCAAATATTGTCGAAATATTCGGTTTAAAAAATCCATTCCCTAATGCGAGTAAACATAACCCTAAATAAAAATAAGTTAATCCAGACATAGCCAAGGAAAGATGGCCGAGTAACATCAAAATACTTCCTAAATAAATGGCAAATCGGTAACTCAAATAACGATCTGTGATATACCCTCCGATAACAGGAGTTAGATAAACAAAACTAGTATAATACGCATAAATCACACCGGCATCTTTATCAGAAAAACCTAAAGCATTCACTAAATACAAAACAAGTAATGCTCGCATCCCATAATAACTAAGTCTTTCCCACATTTCTGTGAGAAATAAGCTGGTGATCCCTTTAGGATGTTCTTCTAGTTTGTTTTGGTACGACTTTTCCAAATGGTTTCCTCTTGCCCCAATGAAAAATTGACAAACCTTGCAGCAACAAATAAATAATCAGATAAACGATTGATGTAAATTCTAAGATCGTTATGAATCTCACCACCAGCCTCTATATAAACAAGTAAATCCCTTTCTAACCTACGGCATATCGTTCGAGCCATATGTAAAGCGCTGGAAAAAGGACTTCCTCCTGGCAAAATGAAAAATTTAATTTCGGGAAGGGTTTCCATCAAACGGTCAATCTCCTGTTCCAAAATACTCACATCATTTGCATTCACAACAGTTCCATCCATTGCTTCCTTTGGCACATAACCTGCGAGCTCTGAACCAATTTCAAAAAGAAAACTTTGGATGTTTTGTAAATGTTCCAAAAAAGAAGTAGGGAGAGTTTCTTTTTTACCAAGTGAAAGTGCAAGACCAATGGTGCTATTCAATTCATCACAGGTTCCATACAAATCAACTCGTCTGTCAGTTTTCGAAACTTTTTTCCCAGACGCTAAATACGTTTGCCCGCCGTCGCCAAATTTGGTGTAGATTTTCAAAATCTTAAGACCTCGCACCTTAAATTTTCTTTACAGACATAAGTTTTTTGGTATAGAATCATCTGGAAAGGAAAAATTCACGGGAGAACCAAGGGCAGGCAACCCCTTCTCTCCTCGAAGGAAAGGATTTCTGGAAACTGATTTTTTCTTTTCTCCGCCTGTAGGGAAACAAGCGGGTCATGGACACACAGGAGGGTGTGACAATGATTATCAATCACAACATCAGTGCACTCGTTGCAAAACGGGCACTCACAAACACAAGTCGTGACATGGACAAGTCCATGGAACACCTAGCAACGGGTATGCGAATTAACAGACCAGGGGATGATTCCTTGGGATTCTCCGTATCCGAAAAACTTAGATCCCAAATCCGAGCTTTAGGCCAAGCAGAACGAAATACCCAGGATGGTATGTCGTTTTTACAAGTTACGGAAGGATCTTTGGACCAAGTAAACTCTATCTTACAGAGGTTACGTGAACTTTCAGTTCAATCAGCTAACGGGATCTATTCGAATGAAGACAGGAAACTTGTCCAATTGGAAGTATCACAATTAGTCGAAGAAGTGGAAAGGATCGGAACATCTGCAGAGTTTAACAAAGTTAGGCCACTAGATGGTCGATTTTCTCGTGCTGGCAAAAACCCAATGACACTACAAGTGGGTGCAAACGGATCAGAAAAGATAGAAGTGTTTATCAATACGATGACAAGTTCTTCTTTAAAACTGAAACAAGCTGGAAACAAGTTGACACTTTCAACTCCAAATAAAGCTACCGATTCACTCCAAGTCTTGGATGATGCCATTTCTAGAGTGAATCGATTACGGTCGGACTTGGGTGCCTATTACAACCGATTGGATTTAACCTTAAAATCACTGAGTAATAACTATGTGAACATGGTTTCTTCCGAATCACAAATCAGAGATGCAGATATGGCAACGGAAATGGTAGAATACTCCAAAAACCAAATCCTAACCAAATCGGGTGTGGCCATGCTTGCCCAAGCAAATCTCAGACCAGAATCAGTAGTAAAACTCCTCACAGACAGATACTAAGGATTTTAAAGAGATGGAAATCCTCCTTGCAAACAGGGAGGATTTCTTTAAACTTTGTCCGAAACCTTCATTGAGAAGGTGAGCGAGGACAATCACTTTGAAACAAATCATTTCCGGAATCTTATCCCTATCATTACTTACCACAATTTCTTGTGGCCTTTCAGACAACACAAAACGTCTCATCCTCAGTACATCCATTGGATGTGGAGTTGGTCTTGCGTTAGGTGCAGTGTATGATGAGTCACAAAGAAAAAAAGACACTAAAAACAAAAAGAACGATTTCCAAAGACAAGTAAAAGAATCTTTGGCAATGGAAAAAAAGAAACCACAAAACAAAGGTAAAATTGTTGGTTTGGGTGCTGGATGTTTAGCAGGACTTGGAACAGGTTTTTATCTCAACACCATGTACGACAACATGGCGGAAGAAATGAAAAAACAAGGCATCACTCTTACGAAAAGTGAACGTGGTGGTGAAACTGTGGCTCTTACTGCCTCTATGGACGGAGGAATCGCATTCGAAGATGGAAAAGCTGACCTCAAAGGAAAAGGAAAGGAAAACATTGATAAGTTAGCGGAAGCACTTGCTGCTTACCCTGAAACTAAAATCAATATCACTGGTCATGCAAACCGCACTGGTGCGGAAGACCTCAACCAAAAACTTTCGACTGACCGAGCGGTGACTGCAAAAGATGCTATCATTGAAAACGGTGTTGAAGGAAAACGAATTGGAACCGTACAAGGATTAGGTTCGACTACTCCACTGAAAAATGTAGATCCAAAAGATGGTTCTAACCGACGTGTTGAAGTGGAAATTGTACCAGCAAGTTAATTACATTTAGTAACCACGAAAAAGGGAAAAATCCCATAAAAAAAGCCTACAAAGAATTCCTTTGTAGGCTTTTCCATTTTTAGAATGAACTAAAACAAATCTGTAGCTTACATTCCAAGTCCTGGAAATCCACCCATTGCTTGCATTTGTTTTGCCGCCCCAGCCTGCGCATCTTGTAATGCTTTTGTGTAGGCTTCTTGGATAGAACGTTCGAGAAGATTTTTATCCTTTTTTTCCAATAATTCATCTTCAATTTGGATCGATTTCATTTGGAATTTACCGTCCAAAGTAACGGATAGAAGTTTATTTTTAGAAATTCCCACAAAATTTAAGCCAGCAAGTTCCTTTTCCATGGTTTTCACTTGCGAACGCATTTTTTTCATCTGTTTGAGCATATCAAACTTGTTTCCACCGGCTCCACCGAACATAATCACCTCTTATCAATTCAGGATTTTTTTTATCTGAAAGAACGCAAATATAAAACATAGCTTGTCGATACTATAGAATATGATCCATCCAAATTCTCCCTACAAACGAATCTGGGATCTTTTTGTCTTTATTTGTATTACCTACTTTGCCATAGAAGTCCCACTTCGCCTTGTATTCCCTCATAAACTATCAGTAGGTGTTACCAACTTCGAGAGAGGCATCCAAGTCGTATTTGGAATCGACTTAATTCTCAATTTTTTTACTGCGATCCTGAAGGACAGGCTCCTCATCCAAAACAAAAAAATCGTAGCCAAAACGTATTTAAAATCCTGGTTCCTCATCGATTTTTTATCTGCCTTTCCCTTCGATTTATTCGGTGGATTTTTTTTCCAATACTTCGGAGTGACAGACAGTTTAAAAATTTTACGATTGTTACGATCTGTTAGAGTCTTTGAACTTTTTAAATCCTTACGGATGTTAGCGCTTGGTGCTGAGTCGGAAGATCGATTTAAATTATTGGATGTGATCAATCCAATGACCTTTCGATTGATTTTTTTTGTGTATTGGACTTCCCTTTTTGCTCACTGGGTCGCATGTGGTTGGATCCATTTGAGTCCTGAGTTTTTACCAGACAAAGATATGACAACACGTTATATCCGTTCTTTGTACTGGTCAGTCACAACTCTTACAACCATTGGTTATGGGGATATCACTCCCACTACAAACCGACAAACGATTTATACGATGGGTGTGATGATTTTAGGTGTTGGTATTTATGGTTATGTGATTGGTAACATTGCTACTTTATTATCGAATCTGGATATTTCTCGCGTTACGTTCCAAGAAAAATTAAATACAATTAATTCCTTCATTAAATACAAAAAATTACCTCCACACTTAGCAAATAGGATCAGATCCTACTACATCAATCTTTGGGAAAACAAACACGGAATTGATGAAAAAGAAATTTGGGACCAACTTCCATCGGGAATCAAAATTGATGTATCGATGTTTTTACACAACCATCTGATTTCCGTAGTTCCATTTTTTAAACATGCGCCAGAAGAATTAAAACGAGAAGTTGTTCTCGAATTAAAACCTGCTTATTATATGAAGGGAGATGTGATTTTCCGCGAAGGTGATGTCCCTCATAATATGTATTTTTTGTCAAAGGGCCATGTAGAAGTGATCAAAGAAAAATCGGGAGAACTACTCGCGACTTTAAATTCTGGATCTTTTTTTGGTGAGATGAGTTTGATTGATGATTCTTTGCGGACAGCTACTATCAAAGCGGGATCTTATTGTGATGTTTATACACTCAGTCGAGATGCCTTTACTGAGATCTTAAAACACCATCCTAGTTTTGCAGGACATATCCAAGAAATCGCAGCTGAACGAAAAAAACACCAAACAAGTTTCGAACCTAAAGATTAAACTTTGTTTGTTACAATCGAATTTGGGAAATCGAATTTTCTGGATCAACAAGGGCAATGGTTTCGTCTGCCAATCGATCAAATGCATACCAAGCATTTGTGTCTTTCTTTAAGGATTCTTGTTTTTCCGTTTTTGCCTTTATGGATTCAGATTTTGGAATCTCTCCTAAAGTAGGAATTTCTTCGATCGCTTTTAATTTTTCCAATAGTTCTCGATGTTTTTTGGAAGGACCAAACCAAGAAGGCACAAAGGCAATTTTTTTCTTTTGACTAAAAACAGTTTCGGTTTGTGTAATTTCATCTAACAAAAGATTGACGGCCCTAATGGTCCATTTACTGGGTGTCACAGGAATCAAAATAAGTTCCGAATTATAGATCGCAGTTGTGAGCTCATGTTTTGCCGAACCTGGAGTATCAATCACAACAAATTGGTAATTTTTACGTACTTCTTCTAATGAACGTTTGAACTGAAGGCACAAACTTGTGGAATCAGGATTGTATTTTGTGAGTTTTGCCAAACTCAGTGTAGATGGTAACACATCAAAGTGTTTTGTTTTGCGGATACAGTCAGAAATTTTTTTCATTCCGAGAAGCACACTCATGACATTGGATTCATCTAATGCAGATAAATCCAAATCAGGCAAAGAAAAATCAGTTAAATCCCCCTGCATATCCATATCAACAATGAGAGTTTTCCCTCTTCTTGCTAAAGCACAAGCCAAGTGGGCTGCTGTTGTGGATTTACCACTTCCCCCTTTGATATTGGAAACTGAAATCACCTTCATGGGGCTAAGATCCTCTAGAATTCATCCATTGACCACTGATTTTTTTTTGAATTTTCCTTGGAAAGGACTTCGACCTACTTAAATTGGTTCCTGTTATGGCATTCACAATTCGATTCCGAGTATGGGACAAACAAGAGAAAGAATTCACCCAAAAAGGATTTTCTTTAACCTTAGATGGAAAACTACTTAAGTTTGGCCAACCCATTCCAAACGAAGATAATTATGTGATTAATTGTTTCACTGGCTTAAAAGATAAGTATGACAAAGAATTGTACGAAGAGGATATCATTGAACATACAGTTGCCAAAGGTGGAAACCTTACCCAACATACAGGAATTATACGATACAATCACGAACACGGTGCATTTTATTTAGAAAACGGACCTCCGCTCCTACAATTATTTTCCATCCGTAAAGTGGGAAATCCTTATGAAAATCCGATTTTGTACGATTTGTATTTGAAAAGTAAATCTTGATCTATTTCCGAAACTTTGTCACGTTTCTTTTCCTATTGATAATCCCTCTCAATGCAAATCCGCTTTTAGAGGGTTACTGGGATGCCATTCAAAAATCAAAAGAAACGTTTGAACTAGAAGATGATAGTCCCAAACGATTTCGGTTTGGTTTTGCCAACCAAAGTCCATCCTTCATTCACAAAGAAACCTTTAATCATGAAGTATTTTGGTTTTGCCAAAAGTACATCGAAAAATACCACTCAAGCTACCCTTATCCAAGGCTCAAAGAAGACATACGTTCCCACCTAAACGATTTGTATGGAGATCTTTCCCAAAATTTTTTAAGTGGTAAAACAAGTTTCACATGTTTCTCAGGGTGGAAAAATGCTAGTTCTCTTTTAAAAATTCATTTTTTCCTAAACGAAAACGAATTTTTCCCCTACCGGTATGATCATTTTAACCAAAGTGGACAACTGTATCTGACCGAAGAAGATGAAACCAAAAATGGTAAAAAGGATAGTTTTACCTATTATGCAAGTAATGGTTGTCCCAAAGAAATCACAAAAGACAAAAATGATTTTGGAGGTATAGATGAATGGTGGTACTACCAAAATTGTAAACTTGTTAGAATTGAGTATGATGCCAATGAAAATGGATATAAGGAAAGAATCTGTTATTTTGAAAACAATAAAGAAACCTATTGTGAAGGTGTAGGTGAAAAAGAAGAAAGAGAAGCCACACAACTAGAATCACAAGAAAAATGGAAGGAGGCTCTTAAGTTTTATCGAAAGTCTCTAGCCGAATACAAAAAGGAAGTTCCCAATGGAACCCTTCGTACTTGTTCCTTACTGAGAAAAATCGCAAACATTGAATACAATGAAAGGGAATTTCATTCTTTTACAAAAACATTGGATGAATTTTTTTCCTACCGCGTTTGTGAATCCGATTCTTTGGATGTCCTTCTTTACAAATCTTATTATTATCTTTATGTATTAAATGATTATTCTTCTGCGAAGGAAAGTTATAAAAAAACGGCCGATATTTACCGTAAGGTTCATGGCGAAATTAGTCCTGAAATTTCACTCAACTTGGCATATGCTTATTTGATGTCAAAGGAACCTAAAGCTTGTTTGACGAGTCTGGAAAAACTTAATCCAAGAAGGCTTATGGCTTATCCAAGATTTTTCCTTTTTTATTATAGAGGATCCTGTGAATTGAGTTTAGGCAATTTTGATGAGGCTTATACCAATTTAAAACGAGCACAGATTTTAGGTGGAGAAAAGGTATTTTTACCCATCGTGTATTACAAATTAGCGAGAGCTTCTTACGCAACCAAACGTGAAAGTGAAGGAAAACTTTGGTTAGACCAAGCTCTTTACCTCGATTTAGACCTCTTCCAAAAATTAGAAGGAGACCCACTTTTTCTCAATTTTTTGGATTCTCCAAGTGGTAAGACCTACCGATCAAAATATTACTTGAATAAAGTACGAAAGCCGTGAGAGTTTAGTCCCTACGGAGATAGATTTGATTCATGAAAAATTTCACAACGCTGAATGATGTATTTTATTATGCCAAAAGAACCTATGGTTCCAAGGAGATGTTCTTTGCAAAAGACAATGCAAAAAATTTCAAAGGACGTACTTTTTCCGACATCTTTCACGAAGCAGAAAATTTAGCCTTATCCATTTTACAAATGGGCTTACAACCTGGAGATCGTATCGGTCTTATGGCAGATAACAGAACTGAGTGGGCCATTGCAGACATTGCCACTCTTTTGAATGGAGCAGTCAATGTTCCAAGAGGATCCGACTCCACTGCACAGGAAATCGAATACATTTTAAGCCATTCCGAAAGTAAGTATTGTTTTGTAGAACATGAAAAGCTTTACGACATGCTCAAACCAATCTTTTCCAATACAAAAGTGGAAAAGGTGATCATCTTAGATCCAAACTTCGTATCCAAAGATTCTTTTGCGATGAGTTTAACCTCTCTAGTCAAAGAAGGAGAATCACTTCGAAAAAACCTTCCTTCGTTAGAATTACGATCCAAACAAGTAAAACCTGACGATTTATTTACCATCATTTATACTTCCGGTACAACAGGAATGCCAAAGGGTGTGATGTTAACACACCAAAATATGGTGTACAATGTGGTAAAGGTTCCGCCTCGAGTCGGCCTTAGGTCCTCTGACCGAACACTTTCCATACTACCAGTATGGCATATCTTTGAAAGAGCCATTGATTATGCGATCATTGCGGAAGGTGCTTCCATCGCGTATACAAACATTAGAGACCTACGAGATGATTTCCAAAAAATCAAACCAAGTTTTATGGCGTCCGCACCTAGACTTTGGGAAAACTTATACTTAGGTATCAAACAAAAATTGGAAAAGGCTCCAGAAAACAAAAAGAAACTTTTTGATTTTGCATATGATATCTGTAAAAAATTCAAAGATGGTCAAGATTATTTAGCAGGAAACAAATTACTTACCAAAGAAGAGTCTCCATTTGAAAGGATGAAAAACACTACCGTCTCCATTGGTTATGTGCTCAATTTATTTTTACTAGCAAAAGTTCTAGATGGACTCGTGTTCTCAAAAATCAGAGATGTTTTAGGTGGCCAATTGATTGGAACCATTTCTGGTGGCGGTGCCTTACCTTCCCATGTAGACGAATTTTTTAATGTCATCGGAATCCCTGTTTATGAAGGTTACGGAATGACAGAATGTGCCCCCATTATCTCTGTTAGGTCTGTTGGGCATGTTGTCCAAGGATCTGTTGGAAAATGGCCAGATGGAACCGTTGTCCGAATTGTAAATGAACAAGGGGAATCTGTTCCCAAAGGAAAAATGGGTGTCATTCATATCAAAGGGCCTCAAGTGATGAAGGGGTATTACAAAAATGAAGAAGCCACAAAAAAAGCCATTGTAGATGGTTGGATGAATACGGGTGACTTAGGATTTATTTCCTTCAATGATACACTTTCTGTTCGAGGAAGAGTGAAAGACACGATTGTATTACTTGGTGGTGAAAACGTAGAACCTGTTCCCATTGAAAATTTACTTTTAGAAAATGCCATGATCAACCAAGTGATTGTGGTAGGCCAAGACCAAAAATCCTTAACAGCACTGATTTGGCCTGATAAAGACCGAATGAAGGAAGCCGGTTTACAATGGAAAGATGGTGAAGACCTCAACCAAAATAAGGATGTAAGGTTGTATTACCAAAACATTGTTAAAAAACAAATCTCTTCTGAAAATGGATTCAAATCATTTGAAAAACTCTCTGATTTTCGTTTTTTACCAAAAGCGATGGAAGTTGGCGATGAACTCACCAACCTTTTCAAAATGAAACGAAATATCATCCATGACAAGTACAAAGATCTCATCAAATCAATGTATAACTAAAGTGATTTGATGATTTTCCCTACGACCTCTCCTAAATCTTTTGATATTTGGGGGAGGTTTTGGATTCCCTCTAACTCTCTTTTGGCGATCTTTGGTAAATCCCCAATTTGTTTGGAACTCTGTGAAAACAACTTTGTAAGTCCTGCTGCAATTTGAGGGTTAATTCCGTTCAATTGTTTGATTCGCTCTGCAATCACTTCATACCCCTTTCCTTCTCTTTCGTGAAAGGACAATGGATTTCTCGCAAAACTAAAAAATAAGGATCTCACCTTATTTGGATTTTTAAGATTGAATTTGGAGTGTTTTTCCAATCGTTCCAAGTCAGAAATATGGTTTTCACCAGTGGCCACCTGGGCAGCAAACCAAACATCCAATACCAACGCATCGTGTTTCCACTTATCATAAAAAAGGGAAATCACCTGCTCTTTTTCTTTGGACCCAATTTCAATAAGACTTCGAAGAGCAAAAATTTCTTCACTCATATGTTTTGCTTCTCTTTGTTGTGAAATGGCAAGGCTTTCAAACGAAACTTTCGGATGGTGTAACAAATAATAAAGAGCAGTATTTTTTAACCTTCGTTTTCCAATTTCTTCTTTGGATTGTTTTGGAATTGTTTTACGATTTTCTTCATACAAAGATTGGAACTCTTTCGTAAATGTATCTGCGATGGTTTTGATTGCAAATTTCCGAAGAGATTCCACTTGTTTGTAATCAAAAAATTGAAGGTGTTCACAAAACTGCATCAATGAAGGAAAGGTTAAATAAAAGCTAAAATATGTTTTGTCCCAACCTTTTTTGAAACTCGATTGAATGATTTCTAGAACATCGGTTAGGTTCTCTTTTTTGTTTCCATCCTTTAATGCCTCGGACATCCATAAAAAAATAAGGTTTTGAAAGGAAAAAAACCGAGAGACACCGTCTGGCTCATGTTCTGCTAAAATCCGGATCTCTTCCTTTGTCATTTCTGATTTTAAAAGAACTGGACTCGACATCCCTCGAAAAAAAGAAACAATTGGTTTTGATTCGGAACCATTTGGAGTTTTGATTCTGATTTGATCTTCTGTTCCTTCATGGATTCGTTTGTTTTCAGTGATCAGTGTCCCATTAGAATCAAACGCTGCGTATGAATTGACAAACACAAGAGGTAGGTTCGTATCCGATTTATCTTTAATCGTATATACCCAATCTTGATTCCTTTGGTCAAATTCCTCCTCAACATGTAAGATAGGAGTTCCACTCCGATGGTACCAGTTCCTTAGATAAGGAATTGGTTTTCCATGTGCGCTTTCCATACTGGAAATAAACTCTTCAAAAGTGACACCTTGGCCATCAAAACGAGTCAGATAATCCTGAAGGCCTTTTTTGAATCCTTCTCTTCCAAGGATTTGGGAAACGAGTCGTATGACTTCTGCCCCTTTTTCATAGACTGTCACCGTATAAAAATTATTCATTTCTGTGTATGATTTTGGAATGATGGGATGAGCCATAGGACCTTGGTCTTCAGGGAATTGGTGTTCCTTCAAAAACAAAATGTCTTTGATGCGTTTGACGGCAGGGTCTGTCATGTCTTCCGTAAACCATTGGTCACGAAATACAGTAAGCCCTTCCTTTAACGTTAAATTGAACCAGTTCCGTAAGGTGACACGATTCCCTGTCCAATTGTGGAAGTATTCATGGCCAATCACTGCCATTATTGATTCAAAGGTTTCATCTGTTGCCGATTTTTTATCAGCGAGTACGAGTTTTGCGTTAAAAAGATTTAAACCTTTATTTTCCATCGCTCCCATATTGAAGTCTTCCACGGCGACAATCATAAATAAATCTAAATCATATTCTAGTCCAAAGGTATCCTCGTCCCACTTCATTGCCTGTTTTAAGGATTCGAATGCAAAACTTACCTTTTCTTCATTTCCTTTTTCGACAAAAATTTTGAGTGTGACATTCCTTCCTGATTTTGTGATAAACTCGTCTTTTGTTTCGATTAATTCTCCTGCAACTAGCGCAAATAAGTATGTTGGTTTTGGGAATGGATCCTCCCATACCACTTCTCTTTTGCCACTCACTGGTGGGTGTTCCTCTTTTAAATTTCCATTGGATAACATAACAGGAAAATAACTCGGGTCACCAACAATGGTAACCGTAAACTGCATCATATTGTCTGGGCGATCAACGGAATAAACAATCTTACGAAAGCCTTCTGGTTCATTTTGTGTACACAACATAGATCCGGATTGGTACAACCCTTCTAAACTTGTATTCTGATTGGGGCAAATGCGGTTCTCAACCGTGAGTTGGAAAACCTCACTTGGTGGTTCCATGAGTTCCAGACCTAAATCTGTGATTTTATATTCAGAGGGGTCAACAACCCTTCCGTTCACACGTAGCGATAAAAACTCCAAATTTTCCCCATTTAAAAATAAGGGAGAAATTTGATTCCCATTGGACTTTACCTCGTAATCGGCTCTGACAACTGTATGGTGAGGGTCCAAATCGAACCGCAAATGGACCTTTGGCGTGAACCAAAGGCAGGGAGAATAATCTTCTATTTTATGAACAGGAGATGCAGAGGATGAGGTCATCCTCCTTCTTTATTTGGTAGTACTAGTAAGAAAAGTGAATTTTAGTTCTGTTTTTCTTTTCTTTTGTCCTCGGCAAACGTAACTTTTAGGTTGCGACCATCTACAGGTTGGCCATTCATTTGTGCCACTGCTTCCTCCGCCTCACTTGGATTTGCATAAGTGATAAAGGCAAACCCTCTAAAATTGCCAGTCTCTCGATCATGTATCATTTTCAAATCTTGGATCACTCCATACACTGAAAAAATTTGCCGGATATTCTCTTCCTTGAGGGAAAATTTTAAATTCCCTACATAAATTTTATTTGAAACCATTCCTGTCCTCTTAAAAAGAAATGCATGCCCCAAGTACCTTGGAACGGCTAAATTAGAACCAAAGACGTGAACTTGTCAACTGCAAATAATTCTTGCATAATCTGGAAGATTGGGATTCATTTAAAACGCTTCTCCTGGGTGCCCTTTGAACGAAAAACCTTACATCTTATGCATTGATGATGAATTCTTTATCCTTTGGAACCTGAAAGAACAACTAAAGAAAGTCTTTGGTTCAGGGTTTACCATAGAAACTGCCGAAAGTGCAGAAACTGCCAAAGAAATCATGAAAGAAATAGATAGCAGTGGGGCTGATTTAGCAGTTGTCATCTGCGACCATGTGATGCCAGGCCAAAAAGGTGATGAATTTCTCATCGAAATGCAAAAAACCCATCCCCGTACCAAAAAAATCATGTTAACGGGTCAGGCTCCCGCGCAAGCCATAGGGAATGCACTCAATCATGGTTGTTTGTACCGATATTTGTCCAAACCATGGGATGCACATGATTTGGAACTTACCATCAAACAGGCAATCGATGCTTTTTTCCAAGAAAAGTCTTTGGAAGAAAAAAACAAAGAACTTGCTGATTCTCTCTATTTCCACCGTGACACAAAATTTCCTAATTTTGAATCTCTAGCAAAAGAACTCAAAAGCAATAATATTTCCAACACAAACCAATCGATTTTGCTTATCAAAATTGTAACCTTCCCAACAATCATCAAAACCTTTGGGATCGAAGTGTATCGTAAGATTTTTCGCAAATTATTACAACTTCTCACGGTACATTTGCAAAATGAACATAAGGTATTCCATTTGTATTCGGATGAAATTGCCATTCTTTCGAATCTCTCCGAACAAGCATTAGTTGATACAATTCGAAGTTTCCGAATGATGCTCAAATCTGATGAATTTTATTTGGATGGTGTCGGATTCCATTTGGACTGTCGGTATGCATCAGCTACGGGACAGGAAGATTGTTATTACAAAGCAAAACTTGCCCTCTTCCAAGCAGAAATCCAAAACTCAATGGATTTTGTTTCCTATACGGAAGATTTATCAACAGACCACCACTTACAAAACTTCCAACTGAGTCAAAAAATCCATTCTGCCATTTCCAATAAACAGATTGTGCCTTTTTTCCAAGGAATTTTGGACAACCAAACAAAGGAAATACGAAAATTTGAATGTTTAGCAAGGATTAAAGACAGAGATACAATTTTAACACCAGATGTATTTTTGAAATTAGCAAAAGTCACGGGAAGCATTCGTATGATTGGCTTACAAATGATTGATGAGTCCATGCAATACTTTTCCAATTTCCCTTATGATTTTTCGATTAATTTAACCGAATCAGAATTAGAATATAAAAGTTTTAGCAAATGGGTAGAATCAAGACTCTCCCATTATAAAATTAATCCAACACGTGTGACCTTCGAGATCCTAGAAGACATCAGTTTTTCAGAACACAAACATAGTTTATCTACAATCAAAGATTTAAAATCCATAGGTTGCCAAATAGCGATCGATGATTTTGGGGTACAATATTCCAACCTTGCTCGACTATTGGAATTTAACCCAGATTATTTAAAAATTGATGGTAAGTTTATCAAAAACTTACCTGAAAACAAAACAGCATATTTATTGGTTCAAGGTATTGTTGACTTAGCACGAGGAATAGGCGCAAAAGTTGTTGCTGAATTTGTAGATCGCCCCGCCATACAAGATTTAGTTGAGTCCTTAGGAATAGAGTATTCCCAAGGTTATTTGTTTATGAAACCATCTGCTTCCATTCCAGAGCCTGCTAGTCTCAAATTATAAAGGATTAGGTAGTTTTTACCGATGGAAAAAGAATTACGTTGGTACGATCATAAATCGACAAATTTAAAGTTGGTTCGAGTCATACTCGTGGTCTCTGAATTATTCACTTTCATTGTCATTGGGGTTGTATTTTCCATGACCGAATTTGAGGAAACTGACTTTCTTAGTTTTGGAATTGTCGGGATCTTTATGATTCTTTTTTTTGCACTCCCCCATTTTCTTTTGGCAATTACTACCAAACCGAAAGAAACTGTTTTTGATTTAACCACAAAAACCATCCATTGGTTTGAACGAAAAAAGGAAGTCAAAACCTTACCTTTTCAAAGTATTAACTCCATTTCTTATTCTGAATATTCGTATACAGTAAAAACAAAAAATGGAAGCCGAACCGTCACGGTTTACACGGTTTTAGGAAATGTAGGTTTGGAAAAAATCCAACTCATTGAAGGAACTAACTATTCAAAATTACGATTTGATGGGGAAAAGATCTGTAAACATTTACATATACCCATCCTCACTTCCGATGGACTCACAATTCAACCTTCTGAATTCGATTTGCCGATTCACAAACGAAAAATCCCTCAAATCATTTTGGACCAAGAGATTCAATTTTCTAAAGATTCCATGTTATCAGTTGTAAAACAAAACCAAAAGGTCACATTGAAATCGAATTATAAACAAGGAATTTTAGTTTTTGTTGCGTTATGTGTCAGCATTGCCCTAACACTCATCATACAATTTGCAATCGGTGATCTTTTTTCCCTATCTGTTTCTCATTGGGAAATGTTTCCTCCGTCAATAGGACAACTGGTATTTTTATTTCTAAATTTAGTTTTAGGATTTTTTCCTTATTTATATGTGTTTTACCAACAAAAACGCGCGAAGGAAATTTCCATCACAAAAACATCCATCGAGTGGTATGGTAAGGAATATCCGTTTTCAAATTGGGAAGATTTGATCCAAATTGATTCTAAACTTTGTTTGGTGAACGATACAAAGTTAGTGAGTTTTTCCTTGTTTTATTTTTGTGAGACAGGTGATATAACGAACGTTAGACACTGGATTTTAAAACAGATATTTGAAATCTCAGGGAATGATCCTGATCTAGTACGATTTGGTTGAAAAGAAAGGCTCCCTGGAATTCGTTCCCGCAGGAGCCTAAACCAAACTGTAATCGTTATTGGCCAGGAATGGCAGTTGGGTCTTTTTTCTTTTTGTCCTTAGACATCATCCCTTTGATCTTTTCTTGTGTTTCAGGGTCTTGGAGTTTTTCTTTTCCCATTTGAATGGCTTTTTGGCCTTCTTCGGAATTTGCCTTTTCGATCAATTTATCCATAAGACCAGGTTCATTGGAACCAGCATCTTTTGATTCTGAACTTGCACAAGAAAGCGCAAACACACATGTTAATAGGAAGAGTATACTTTTTTTCATTCGATGTACCGTAAGTAAAAGATGATTCTTCCGATTCTCGTTTCGTCAATGGAAAAACAAAATCGTTTGTAGAAAAGAGACCCTCTAGTAAAACCAAACCAATTACGACCAAACAAAAGGTAATGGAATGAACCAAACATCCTTAGACCGAGACGCCGAACAATTAAAGAGCCTCGGATTAAAATCAGAATTTGAACGGAGTATGAGTTTTTGGGAAAACTTTTCTCTCGGTTTTACGTATCTGTCTCCCGTTGTAGGTGTATATTCCGTATTTGCCCTAGCCATCCAGGCGGGTGGACCACCCATGATTTGGAACTATCTCCTTGTTGGACTCGGTCAATTTTTAGTTTGTTTGGTTTTTGGCGAAGTGGTATCCCAGTACCCAATCTCTGGGGGGATTTACCCATGGTCACTGCGACTTGTTGGTGATAAATTTGCTTGGATGGCCGCGTGGGTTTATGCTTGGGCATTGTTTACATCTGTTGCAGCGGTCGCCGTTGGTGGTGCTCCTTTTCTAAGTAACCTTCTCGGAGTGGAACTGGGAAATACTGGATTTATTTGGATTGCAATTGTTATGATTCTAATCTCCACCTTACTCAATTTAAGTGGAACAAAATTATTAGCACAGGTTGCCTTTTTTGGTTTTTTCTGTGAACTTGTAGGTGCTATCCTTGTTGGGGGATATTTACTTTTTTTTGCAAAAGTAAATTCTATTTCAATTTTATGGAATACGTTTTCTTTCGGAAGTGGAGTCGATTATTTTCCAGCATTTCTTGCCTCTTCGGTTGCCGCGATGTTTTGTTATTATGGATTTGAGGCATGTGGAGATGTAGCCGAAGAAACACCAAATGCAGGTTCGGCGATTCCTAAATCCATGCGTATGACAATTTACATTGGTGGTGGAGCTGCCATTTTCATTTGTTTGGCCCTACTTTTAGCACTGCCCAATGTGGAAAAAGCGATATCAGGAGAAGATTCTGATCCAGTTACCACCACACTCACAACTGCTATGGGAATGACTGGTTATCGATTGGTTATTGTTGTAGTGATGATTTCCTTTTTATCCTGTTTATTGAGTTTACAAGCCGCGGCGAGTCGATTGTTATTTTCATTTGCAAGAGATGGAATGATATTTGGTAGCCAATATTTAAACCATCTTTCTAAAAAAGGAAAAGTTCCAACAAAAGCTCTGATCGTCACTGGGATTATACCCATCATCATCACAAGCATAGGATACTGGTTACAAGATACAGTCACGACCATCATCAGTTTTGCATCTTGCGGAATCTATGTGGCGTTTCAAATGGTTGTGTTTGGGGCTTTATATGCCAGGTTCAAAGGATGGAAACCACAAGGTAGTTTTACGTTAGGAAAGTATGGTTATGGAATTAACGTGCTTGCCTTGGTTTATGGAATCACTGCTGTTTCGAATATGGTATGGCCAAGATCTCCAGACGAACCTTGGTTCATCAATTACGGAATGATTTTTACATCTCTTGTGGTGGTAACAACAGGTTTATTCTACCTTTTTGTCGCAAAACCACATATCCGAAAAAAATACGCAAAATCAATTTAGCAATATTGAAACGATGAATTTTGGGAAATGGATTATTCTTTTTCCCAAACCATCCAATCTCCGAATTCCAACTTCTTTTGTTTGACAATTTTGTAACCAGGGAGAACACTTCCACCAAATCCGTGATAGGTGATCAGTTTTGTACCTTTTTTGCAATGGCTTAAATGATTCTTTAAAATTTGTAAGTTTTTGATAAAAAACATGGCAGACTTTTCTTTATTGAAATCAATCGAATGTTGTCCCTTCATCATTTCATACAAAGGATTAAAAACATAATAATGAGAATGTCCATAAGGAAAATTAACTAAAAAATCAGAATGAGTAAAGGTAACACCTGTTATTTTCATTTTTTGCCTTAACGTTTCTGAAACATCTACTAATCCCTTACGATCTTCGACACCATACACAGGGAAACTTCGATTGGAAAACTGGACCAAGTTCAAACAGAATTTACCCACACCAGAACCTAAATCCATTACGGAAGTCACCGAATCTGTTTTTAGATACTCCCAGGTGAACCGAATGATCTCGATAGGAGTCCACTGGTACGGAGAAAGGACCTTGTATTCATTTGGTAAAAAAGAATCCCAAATCTCGTCTGTCATCACATCCCCTACATCCTAAGAAAGTACCAATTCAAAAATTGGTTTCTCATTTTTCCGATCCGTGTTACAAGTTTTCCTTATGGATCAAAAAATACAGTATTTAAACCAGATGATTGAAATCATAGACACGAAAGTTTCGATCTTTAAAAAGAATAAAACCAAACTGCCCCAAGCAGCCTACCAAGCAGAAAAACAAGTCCTCACAAGGACAATCCAAGACACAATCCAACTCGCTGAAGAAATTAAACCTGTTCCTTTTTCCCTCATCAATGATTTGAAAACCTTGATCAAACAATTATAAACATATCTATTTTCCGTCTAATCCAACGTGAGCGAATTTGATTTGAAATCATCAGAACCCCCCATCGTTGTTGGCTCTGGAATCACTGGAGCATCCATCATGATGATGAAACCAGAAGTTCGGTTATTTGACAAAGCAAGATATCCCGGCGGGAGGGTTACCACAAAAGAATTACAAGATATGGGAATTCGATTCGATATCGGAGCTACAATGTTCCGAGACCAAATGAAAGTCAATTGGTTAGGAAAAACTTCATCCTATAATCTATTTGAAATCTGGAATTCGAACCATGTTTCGGTGGAAACAAATCCGATTTATGACATCCACCACCACTATCCAGTGTATGGAATGGAATCCATTGTGAAAGGAATGTTGAGAGACCACCCTACCTCCCAAAGTATGACCTTAAAATCCATCATCCAAAATAAAGAAGATGGATGGAATTGTGATTTTTATTCCAATACAAACCAACGAATGGAACAAGTTTCTTCAAAAGAAGTGATCTTAACGCTCCCTATCCCTCAAATCCTTGAAATATTCAAACATTCTGAATCGAATGTCCATCTAGAAAAATGGATTCAGTTTTTAGAAACTTATAATGATTACCGAAAAACTCTTGTTAGTTTATTTCATTGGAAAAACTGGAGACCAGACTTGGAAACATTCGGATTGAACCAAAATGCCAAATACCCAGTAAATACAGTTTTGGAAAGGGGTGAAGATTGGGAATACCAAAGTTGGGAATTTATCAAATACCCGATTCAAAATGATCATGGTTCCACATTACTTGTACAATTTTCAGCAATGTTTTCTGAATCACATTTTGAGTATTGGATGGATGCAGATAAAAAACCAACTCCCTTTTATGAAGAAATGTTAACATCTACCTTAAAGGAAAAATGGCAGGCACCAAATCCCGATGGAATTTGGAACCACCGCTGGAAGTTTGCACAGGCCCAGATGCCCCTCCTGGGTCGTGAGGGTGCTTTACAACTTGATTCAGAGGAATTCTTAGAATGGAAATCCCTTTGTAAGGAAACAGGCATCATGGTGTTAGGTGATTGGTTATTTGGATCCAAAATTGAAAGGATCATCGGAGGAGTTTATTTTCTCATCCATAATGGTATCTTATGATTCGACTTTTCCTAAGATTTCCCGAAAAGAATTCACCCTCCTTCGGTTGGCAAAAATATCCCAAAGGCCAAGGATTGACTGTGACCTAACCTGGACTTCCTTTTTGTCACTTGGAAAGTAAACCTCCACTCGATCGGGAAACCGAAACACTTTTGTAAAAAAGATGATTCGAATGTATTCCCCTTCTTTTTCTTCACTGATGTAGATATTTTCTGACTCGTGAAAAAATTTGGAAATTCGTTTGTATGCCTCTTCTCTAGAGGTTGAATAGACAATCGGATCCACTTTATGAACAAAATTGTATTTCATACTTTGCGACGAAACACAGTTAGGTGAAGGTGGACAACCTCGGAGTTCACCTTCGTCTACTCCAGAAAAAGGACTGAGAACACTCATACAACAAATGAAAAATACACCTAAAGCTGCTTCCATACTTCCATCTGTTTAAGTTCCCCTTTTTTTTACTTGCAGATTTTCATTTTCCTCGTAATTTCCTTATCTCATGAAACGAACCTTCAAACTTATCTCGATTATTTTGTTTTTTAGTCTCATCCTACTCTTTGGCGTTGCCTATTACTTCGCAGGATTGGTTTTGTACCCAAAGGTTCGTTGTAACCCAGACCATCATGTTTATTGTGACGGACCAAAAGAATTGGGATTGGAATTTGAAGAAGTAAACATCACCACCGAAGACAAATTGAACCTTGTTAGTTACTGGATCCCCGCCAAACAACCTAAAGGCACTATCCTTATGGTGCATGGGCATGGTGGACAAAGGAATGAAGGCCTCCGTTTTTCCAAAAGCCTACACCAAGCAGGTTACAATTTATTACTTCTTAGCCTTCGCAGAAACCATGGTGGATATGCAACAATGGGTGGCCTCGAACAAAAAGATGTAGATGCAGCACTTCAGTTCTTAAAGGCAAAAGGCGAAACGAGAATTGGGATCTTTGGATTTTCCATGGGATCTGCGACAAGTATCATCGCAATGGCAAACCACCCAGAAATCAAAGCAGGTCTTTTTAGCAGCGGGTATGCGAGTGCGATGGATGTTCTTATCGAATCTGCAAAACGTGATTTTGGAATTCCTTACTATCCCCTCATCCCCGTTGTGAAATTGGTATTGGACTACCGAAGTGGAATTGATATGAATTCCATAAGACCGATTGATTCGATCGCTAAAATCTATCCAAGACCAATTGCCATTTTTCATTGTAAGATGGATGATTATGTAGACTACCACCATGCAGAGGACTTATATGCCAAAGCAAAAGAACCAAAACGTTTATGGGCACCTGAATGCAATCGCCACGAACGAATATGGAATTTTGATCCTAAAGAAGCTGAAAAGAGGACTGTTAGTTTTTTTACGGAGTATTTGAAGTAAGGAAGAAAAAGGATAAGTTATTTATCCTTTTTTAAAGATTCAAATCTTCTAACATCGACTCGTTCGAAACTTAAATTCGAAAGCATTCCTTCACTCACCAGATTGTTGGATTTTTATGTGAGGTGAATGCTACCGACTTTCCATTTTTAGGAATATTTATCTCGCAAGTCGGGTCAAAAATGTACGGAATTGATTTCCATCTGATTATTTTGTCTTACTAGGATGGTATTGTTACTTTTAAAGCAGGTAACCCATGATACTCAATCCTCCCAATCGATACGACTTTGACCTACTCAATGATGAAGATTCAGACCTCTATACGTATACCTTTGATTTAGCGAAATTGGAAAAAATTTCTTCAAATTATGGGCAATCAGTTTGGGAATCCTTAACAAAAGCACTGAAAGATTTTGTACCTGACAAATCGACAAACTTTGTCATTTTTAGCGGAGATGATTTCTACGATGGTCTTCCTTATTCTTACCAAATCGGGATCCTAGGTGATATCGAAAACAATTTGCACAAAATTCTAATGCGAGAATTTGAAAAACACGAAGCATTCAGCGAATTCTATTTTTCGGAGAATGAATACCTGATTGCCCAATACCGATTTTATAAAAAGAAGGTCTACATTTATAATCAGTTTGAATTTGATACCTTTTTTGACGAAACTGTGGGTCGAAAGGTATATCCAAGATACTTACTCCATGAAAATATGATGGGATATCTGTCAGAAGGTTTAAAAATTCTTAACTAGGTTATCAATAAAATAGTGAGTAACAGTAATTTTAAGCAAGGAACTCATCTCTTAGAATTGAATTAAAAAGCTTCAGTTGCGTATCCTTCAACTGTCATACACCTGATAAAGAAAAAATATTCGTCCTTGATTATAGGATTCTTAATACCACGTTTTCCTGGAGACTGTTCAAGAGCATTTTTGATTGCAACGTCCAGCCTTGGCACAGGAGGAACTAATAAAATTGAACAACTTCTTCCCTTTACCAAAACGTCTTCACTTGTTACTATTTGAGGATCGAGTCTCAAATCTCGGTAATCACCCCAATTAACACAGGAAACATTAAAAATTACTAACAAAATAATAACAATTTTACTTTTCATATTCGATCCTCACACAATTGAAAATTAAATTGTCAGAGTAGAAATACAAACTTAAGTTCTGAAATTTCGATTTTTTTGATTTTTCTTTCAATTCGGAAACAGCACGTTCCAATATCTCAGGATAAGTTAAACTACAGTATTTAAATTCTTCCATATTCGTTTGAGGTTTGATATTCCCTGGTTCAATATAACCAATAGATTTTGCCATTGTAGTGCAAGAAATTAATAGAAATACACTTAACAACATTAAAATATACGATTTCTTTTTCATCCCAACCTTTACCCTGAAAATTTCATTCACTGATACATTTTTTTTATTTACAATTTAACCAGCGTTCAATCATTTTCCACTTACAAGATCATTATGAATAATAATATTCATCAATCGAAAAATACCAAAATCGTCATTTTCGCTTTAATTTTGCCATCTCTGATTTTGAAGTTAGTTCAATCCTACTTTTTATTAAAAAAATGGCATCTAACGAAAATTTACGATCCGCCAATTGTTACTTCTACTGTCGGCGAATGCATGAACAATACAAGCTTCACGAAAGCAATCAAAAAGAATGAACAAAAGTTTGGAGTCTACGTAAAACCACATCCATCAATTATTTTGAATTGCATTGAAGTAACAGTTACTTACTTAAAATCAAAAAAATCAGAACCAATAAAAGATTTAGTTTCGTTTCGGGAAAAAACAGACTCTTTCTGTGATAAAGATTTGTCTACAACTGGATTTTGTCGAGAAAATGAACGGAATCCCATTTGAATTCCTAAAAATGATTCAAACTAAGACTGTTGCTCACAAAAAAAGTATCAGAAGAAATAATTAACCGAGGTATTAAAACGCTATGAAGAAGTGTATATTGATGTTCCTAGTCTTTGTATTGAATTATTCATGCACTAGTTTGACCAGGCTTTTAGATAACGGAGATAATAATACGGATCAATATGTTTTATTTGGCTTTTATCAATATATTCTTTCGTCATCTAGAATTTGTCCAACCGTTAATCTAACTTTAGAAAAGGGTACAAATTACCCATTGACACTTACAACTACAAGTTCCGTAATATTCAACATTTCTTCTACAAATAATTTACCACCTGAAAATGAAAATAGGGAATATGTTTTAGTTATAACAAAAGATGCCACGACTAATCTTGAATTATCTGCTCTACGACTATGTAATATTAGCAATTCCTCTTTAACGATTGAGTCGCCTATTTCTTCTACTCCGACAGAGCTTCAATATAGGTTATATACGAATGATGTAAGGACACTTCGAAATGCTTTTTACCTTAAATTGCTGTCGGGGAATGTATCTATATCGATAAGGCAGGATTAATAATGCAAAAATTTATAACTAACTTTTTTTTATTTTGGGTATTTTTATATTTCATTCGTATTCAATATAAGGACAATCACCTGAATGCATTACAAATTCAATTAAAAAGGAAAAAACTTTTTTTAACTATTTACGGAGACTCATTGGGGGACTTGCTGATAGTCCATTGTAAGGGTTTTTTGGCTGGGACTTTTATGGATCAACTCAATATCCGAACATCAATTGGAAAGTTCAAAATTTAGCGGTTGGAGTATTTACTACAAGATCCTTCTATGAACATTGATACAACTAGAGCAATGAGAGATTGGTCACTAAAGAGGGTGTAAGTTCCGATGGAGCTGAGGTTCGGAATAATCTATTAATGCAAAGTTTTCGAAGTTATGGGTTCTTAAGCTGTAAATGGGGTCAATTGGCATTGGATGAGATCAGTTTCTTCGGAACTGTAAGATTTGTTCCTGAACTACGAAATCTACTGAGTTTAGGGGATTCTAAAAATGTGGGCTTCGGTAATAACCACTGCTCGAAGGCCGAACCTCACCTTTCCCCACAAAACCCCCTTCAACCACCTCCTCAAATAACCTCTTAGACCACCCTACCTTTTCCAAACTCTTCCAACTCAGAACCCTCACTATCTTACAAACTCTTTACCCCAAGTCTTGCAAATGTGATTACCCTAACTTACTTTTCCTCCACGTAAAAAACAGACCTACAGTTGGAAGATGTTCAAACTGTCATTATCAAGTATCCATAACAGCTAAGACTCCATTCCAGAACTACAAATCCAATCTTGCATATATAAGCTTCATCATCTGGGATATGATCAATCAATATCCGAAGGTAATGACTTCTAAGGAGATAAGTAGAAAACTTAATCTATCTGTAAAATCTAGTTTCTATTTGAAGAAAAGAATCCAAGTGATCTTCTCACAGCTCAATGAATCACTGAGAGAGAAACTATTCAAAGAGTTAGAGAATCCTGAATTTGCTAAGGATAAAATTGCAGTAGCAGACTCAGTTATACTTTACTCAAGCTCTGTTCGCAGTAATAAATATAGGTCTAGAAGATACAAGGGAGGATCGGGTTCTATCTACTTAAGTAACTCAATTGGAGGGGAACAGAAAGGAATCTTATGTCATACAACGGGTGTTAACGGAGGTATGACCTTCTACAAATCAATACCTCTGAACAACCAACACTTCCTAGAGAAAGACTTAGATGAGAAGTTTCCAAAGAATGTGACCCTGTATACAGATGAAGGCTATACATGGGTATGGGACAGACCCAACCACAAAATGGTCAACCATTCTCGCAAGAGTAATGACCCAAGATACAACATGTCTAAAGAACGATGGGTCACTAAGGACGGTGTCTCTTCCAATGGAGCTGAGGCTCGGAACAACGTCTTGAAGCAATCCTTCAGGAGTTATGGATATATTACCCCTAAGTATTCACAGCTTTATCTAGAGGAGATTAGTTTTCTTGGGAACGTGAGATTTTCTTCTGAATTGAGAAATCTTCTAAGTTTTGGGGAAATTGATGTGTGGGGTAAGGTGATTACCACTATTCACAAAGAAAACACTCATCACAGCTTAAAAAACTACCTATATCGACCCCTTACCCTCGAAGAAAGGAACTCTTTCAAAACAAGAAAGCTCATTAACCAGTATAAAGAGGAAGATGTAGCTAAGTATAACAAAACCTATAGATCAGCAATTCTTCATAATGACTACTATTGGAATCAGTTTTATCAGAAAGACAGGATGAGGAACGAGATCGAATACAACTCTAGAGCTTTTAAGATTTATTCTATAATAGAAAAACAAAAATGGTTAAGCTCGGATTCAATAGCCAATCAATTGAATCTAGATAAGAGAGAAGTAAATTTTATAATAAGGAAGTGGAGTGAGTATGGAATAGCTGAAATCATAGAAAGGAAGGAAAGGTATAGAACAGTTTTTAAATTCAAAATCAAAAAGGTAAAACTTTATTACTTAATATATTCAAATTTTACAGAGGTTAAATAAAATGGAAAAGTTTAAACTAAGAGCAAACCACATAAGAACACTACTTTACGAACAAAACTTCAAATGTTTCGTTTCAGGATTAGAGCTAAACTATGATAACATAGAAATAGAGCATATAATACCTCTAATCAATGGAGGAAAACATGAGTTAGAAAATCTATGTTTAATAGATAAGTCTCTAAGAGAACTCAAGAGATACAAAACAAAAGAAGAGATTATAGAATTATGTAAGGTGATTCTCCAAAATGAATTACAATTATCAAATCATTAAATCCATAATTGTTAATCTGGAGAATAGAGTCTTAACCTATGAGTTAGGAGAGCTATATCGTTCTCCTAATTCTTGGCGTAAATCTGTCTATAGGTTATGTAGAAAGAATCTTGAAAAGTTCGAAAGGGAAAGAATGTCCTTTGATAAATTCAAGATTAAGAATAATACATACTTCAAAGAAGCAGAAAAAGGAAAATGGAACAGAAAGATTAGCACGTTAACAGCTTCTAGTTTCGAGTCTATGAAAAATGATTTAGAGGATAGAATCCAAAGAATGATTTTAAAGCTGGAGAGGAAAAGATTAGATGATTCTCCTCAATTACCTTCACCAATACCTATAACAAGGTTAGTGGAAAACTTTAACCGTCGGAAAACAGAGGTTACAAGTGATGAATGGGATATACCCATTATTCATCTTGTTAAAAGGTATAATTGGAGAAAAAATTAGATTCACTTCCTATAATGGAGGATATGTCTCTGTTATGTCACCCCCTAAAAACTTGACTATTTTAAACAGGGCTATACCATAAGGACTTTTGAGAGGAATTTTAAATGTCAGTTACTAAAGATATAATAGATGGATTTTCGAATATAGTAAAAGATAAAATAGGACATCCTTTTTTAGGTTCCTTTATATTTACTTTTCTAACCGTAAATTATGACCTCCTAATTGATTTAGCAAATAATATAGAAGACCCATTAGCAGTTATGATCTTCAAGAATGATCTATGTGGAGAATGGCATAGACTTACTTTACCTATATTAGCCCTAATTTTCTTTCCCACTCTAATAAAAAATGGGCTAGATATTACTTACACTTATTTCAGAGAAAAAACTAATACTATAATTGAAAATAGAAAAGAAAGCGAAAGGAAAGAAATACATCTCAATAAGATTGATAAATTGGAAGAATCGTTAGGGTATTCAAATCAGTTAAAGGAAGACATTATAAATAATTCCGCACAAATTATCACCACCTCATTAAATCTATTAAAAAATAAATCAAACATTCAGTATTTACACTTATTTGAGTCTACCGAAAACCTATCTAATAACGACTTTGTATCTCTAGTCAAAAATATAAATAAAATTCAATCTTACAATAGAAGATCGACATTTGTAGGTAGAGTGCACTACAAAGTTAACAATAGATTTTATATTGTAGAATGTTTTACAAATGATATGCTGAATAATTTCATTTTTAATCTAAAGGAAATAAGCGAGCAGAAGAAAAGTAGAGTTTATATTTCAGTAAATGGGAGTGAATTTGAGTTTACCGATAGCGATACTGGATCATCTCATATTATGGCTTATAAAGACTTGAATACAAGTAAAATAAAAACACTTTTTTCTGATGATGGCATTGGGGACATTTTAAATAATCAAGAGCCTTATATTAAAAATCTATTTTCTATTACCTACCCTATTAAAGTAGTTTTCAATACCACATCTCAGGGATAATTTTAGACTCCGGTTTCTTTCTACTGCGAGGTGGGCATATCGTAAATTAATGTCTACCTATTCCATCATCTAATCTATAGAGTTTACACACTACTAAATTGAATAGATAGTAAATGGAATCTTGTTTAACTTCTAACCTCTCTAATTAACAGCTCATCATTAGAATGAGGATATTTGGGATATACCAATCAACCATCTTGTTAAAAGGTTTAATTGGAGGGAAATATACAAAACACGATAAGTTAATTTCTGTATATATTCATTAATAGAGATTTAAGTGTTTCTCAGACCCTCGCTCATTTTCGGAATAAAATAAACTTATCTTCGACTTGTATCAGATAGAATAATCAAAGGATTTATACAACAACCAGAAACCTAGGTCCAAGAGCAGGTATAATACGAGAGAATTTAAAAAATAATTAATTTAACTACATCAGGATATTTTGTCCTTGCTTCATGCTAAAATTCCAATATAGCCTATTGGTCGAGACGTATGCCCTAGATACTTGATTCATTAAGATTTGATAAGATAACTAATTTTAAGTAGGAAAAAATGGAAATTCAATTGTGCCAAATTTGTCATTCAAAAGTAGATTATAGTGAAAGATATCCAAATTCAGTCTGTAATCAATGTGCTAGTAAAGCCAAATCTAAGAATAAGCAGCAACTTAGCTTTTATAACACTCAATTCAATGGAGGTTTTAAGGCTGAGTATACTGAGTCAAAGAATCCTTACGAAGAAGCACATATCTGTTATATTGATGATATAAAATGTTGGGCAGATGAGCATCGATTTGGTGGCATTGTAATTGAAACATATTTGCCGAATATCTGCTATAACAAACAAAACATAAAAGATAATCTCCATAGAATGAAAATCAACTTAGAACAAACCAAAGGTCTAATGGATTCATTGATTTCAAATTCTACTTTTGATTACTTTTACGCTCTTAAGTTTGAAAAAATTGGTAGCAATTCTTTCAATCCAGACCCTTCGAATTTAATTGAACAAATTAATCAAACCTTCTCCAATATTGCGACTTTTTTGGGATTAGAGTATCTAATGGACAAGCACGGAGAACAAATATTTTACTTAAATCTAGAGTTTACTAAAGGACATGATATTCTATCAAAAGATGGAAAGATAGCTTGTGAAACCTTTAGTGCAGTGAATCTCAAAAATAACGATAAACTAAAAAGTGATATTGAAAAATTAAGTAAAAGTCCCCAGCCATTAAAATACGTATTCTATTATTCACATGATCACTCTACACGAGAAGAGAAAGTTGTCGATTTGGTTAATGTAATCCAGTTTTCGAAAGACGATTTGATTCGTGTATTAAGCGATTGAATAGAATTCACTAAGGTTTCAATCCAGAATGAAATCCAATAACAAAGTAATGTTTCTTCAAACAACAAAAACTCTAGCGGAATTGATCGATGGTTTGTCCTGGATTTCCACTGCTGAGAGACTCAAAGATTTTGAAATAATAGACTTACGTCCCATCTTTGAAAAATTTGAAACTCTATTTCAATTGGCACATGGAATGCTTGTGATTGATCCAACTCTCTCTTTGATGGGAAGCCATCAAAACAAGGTGATCAACCTGAATGGTGTCGATATGGGAGAAAGGGTAAAGGAAACCTTATTACAACTCCAAAACTCTATACAAGATTGTATATCCATCCTATCAGAGCTGGAGTCTCAAAATTTGATCCCTTTTATGGAGGAGAATCTTTTCAGCAGATTTCAGACACAATATAAGGAAATCCATAGTTTATCTAAAGAATTGTGGATTCTCTTTGATTCGTATGAAATGGTTGTGATCTAAGCAAAGTTAAATTTGAAAGTTCAAAAAAAAATTCATCAATCGTTCTAATTCGATCAAGATTCGTTGGGGAGCTTTTTTCGTTCTGTAAATCTTTACCAACTATCTTTAAAGCCAAATAATTTCTTACTTTAGGGTATTGAGTCGTTTCCGAAGTTATTGTTTCTTTTCAGTATCAGTCTCTTCTGCAAATAAATTGATGATACTTATTCCAATATTGACCAAAATCGAAAATACCAGAGCAATCATTCCGTATGTCAATGCAATCAATGGTCTGACAAGATGCCTGTCCCATTTTACTGAATTTTTATAAGTATCAAAACCCAATTTGGCTCCCTTGATCATATAATATAAACTGTTTAAGTGTTCGATTTTTTTCATAAAACTATATGATCGTTTCGATCATATTTACAAGAATTCAAAGATTCGGAGCGTATTTCTTTTCCCATCACTCTTCTTCGCCATCATTGCTATCATCTATTTGTTGCTCTTTCTTTCTTTCGGCTTCGAGTTTTGCTTCTTCTTTTTCATACTCTTTTTGCCTTTTTCTCTCCAGTTCTTGTTCTTTCTTTCGCTCTTCCTCTTCTTTTTTTCTAGCTAGTTCTTTTTCTTTTATGTTTTTATCGATGGATTCTTTGGCTAAACTTGTATCTATCTTTTCCGTTTTTGATAAAGTTAATATAGAACCTGCAATTACATAACGCATTGGGAAATCAACGAGAACACCATTTCCTGCGGGAATTACATCGAGAGATATGCTTTGATTAGAATCAAATAAACGTATCACGGCAGATTTTGGTTTCCAATCAGAAGGGAAATACATCTTATAAGAAAACATTCCAAGAATGCCCTCTGCCATTCGATCATCTTCTCCCTTTTTTGCATTTTCCAAATTCTTCTTATCAGTAGAAAATACGAAGATCAGTTGTCCGTTTTTATCAATAATAGGCGGTTGGTAGATTTCCTGAGTTAAACTCGATATTGTAGATTTCAACTTTGAAACTGGTATTGAATACGTAATGTCCAAACCTTGGTAATTGTCATTTGATATTACCTTCGATTGAATCTTGACACCTGGGTAATCTTTCAAAGACAGTGTTTTATCTCTCGGAACAAAGTTTTGTTTTTCTTCTTTGATATAGATTTTTAATCGCATGAAACTCGTAAGCACATTGTCCTTTCCAATTTCAATGGTTTGGAAAATATCCAAACAACCTGTTGAGGTAAACCAGAGCAGACCTAATATAAATAAATTGATTCGTTTCATTTCATTGTTTTCCTATTTGTTTTTTGTTTGTGTTTCGAGATTCTCTTTGCTCTGGAACGAAATAACCGTATCATACCCATTCTCCAGTATGGATTCTACAAAAATAGTAGAGAGTTTCACTGTGACTTCGGAATCTTTTGCAAGGTTGGTTGTGCCTCGGAATGGTTTAGGTGTGCCATTGAGATAACAACTGCGACAGTTCATCGACATATCTTGGTTTGTATTGTTGGAAAGGTAAATCTGGATAGATAAGTCTTTCGGCTCTAATTTTGCCCAAAATTCTCTTTGGGTGAATGCGGAAATGGATTGGAAACTGTTATTATTGAGGTGGAGGGATAGTTTTAGTTCTTTGTCTTTTTCGAAGGCAGAAAAACTAACAAGATGGATGTCATCCGCTAGAAGACTTTCATCGTTGACCAGTTTTACTTTCCCTTCAATTTCCAGATAGGTTTTCATTTTGTCACTGTCGTTGGTGCAGACTCCTTCTTTCGGTTCAATGAGGTAGTCATTTACATAGTCTGTGATTTTCACTTTGTCACGTTCACAACTTTCGGTACCACTTACTTCCAGTTTGATGGTAGCAGGAAACAAAATTCCCTTTTTCTCTTTAGAACGGATGAGTTTTTGGATTTCTTCCAAGGATAGTGAGATATAACTCTCAAAATTACAACTGAGGAAGAAGAAGGTAGTCATAAAAAGAATTGAAACTGGTTTTTTGGTAAATGCTAACATTGGTTTTCCTATTTGAATTGAATTCTCTTATCTTAAAGGGCTTTTATATGCAAGGATTCGAATTTTAGGATGTTTCCTACTATTTGTCAATTCCCATTGATAACGTATACAGAACTTGCAATCTGTGTATCTTCTTTAAGTATCACAAAAGCTGGATTTTATTGCATAAAATTGTGATATTTAAATTAAAATATTAGTCCCAGCCTTGTTTGTCCTACCCCTCGTTTACCATGAAACAATTGCAGAATTTTTGGAAATATAAGACTCTGACGATAAACTATGGCAATCAAAAAATCGGAATTATACTCATCTCTTTGGAAATCTTGCGACGAACTTCGTGGTGGGATGGATGCATCACAATACAAGGATTATGTTCTTGTGATGCTGTTTATCAAATACATCTCGGATAAATATGCAGGACAGGCTTTCTCTCCCATTACGGTTCCTAAGGGTAGCTCTTTTCAAGATATGATCAACCTTAAAGGAAAGCCAAGTATTGGTGACGATATCAATAAGAAGATACTGGGACCCCTCGGTGAGGCGAACAAAATCTCTGATTTTCCTGATTTTAACGATGTAAATAAATTGGGCAGTGGAAAAGAGATGGTGGTAAAGTTGACAAAGCTTATTGCTATTTTTGAAAATCCTGCTCTCGACTTTTCGGGTAATATAGCTGAAGGTGATGATATTTTAGGTGATGCATATGAGTTTCTCATGAGGCATTTTGCTACCGAAAGTGGTAAGAGTAAGGGTCAGTTTTATACACCTGCGGAAGTGAGTAGGATTATGGCAAAAATCATCCATGTGTCCTCTGCTGATAAATCTAGCAAAACTGCTTATGACCCCACATGCGGATCGGGTTCGCTCCTACTCAAAGTGTCTGCTGAGGCAGGTAAAATCACTCTCTATGGGCAGGAGATGGACGTGGCAACGTCTTCACTTGCCAGAATGAATATGATCCTCCATGACAATCCTACAGCAGAGATCAAACAAGGGAACACACTTGCCAATCCTTTATATGTAACAGACAAAGGGGAACTCAAACAATTTGATTTCTTTGTCGCCAATCCACCGTTTTCCTTTAAGGCATGGAGCAATGGTCTTGATCCCTTAAACGACCGTTATGGGAGATTTCAGGATTTTGGAATTCCCCCTCAGAAGAATGGAGACTTTGCCTTTTTACTCCATGCCATTCGGAGTTTGAAAAGCAATGGTAAGGGTGCGATCATTCTCCCCCATGGTGTTTTGTTTCGGGGGAATGCAGAAGCCGAGATTCGTAAAAAACTGATCCAAAAGGGTTATATCGAAGGGATCATTGGACTTCCTGCCAACTTGTTTTATGGAACTGGGATTCCTGCTTGTATCCTTGTAATCAACAAAGAAGACGCTGAGTCTAGAAAAGACCTCTTCATTGTGGATGCTTCCAAGGGATTTGAAAAAGACGGAAACAAAAATCGACTTCGGGAACAAGACATTCATAAGATTGTGGATGTCTTTACCAATTGCATCGAAATTCCAAAATACAGCCGTAAGGTGAGTCTGAAAGAGATTGCTGAGAAAGAATACAATCTAAATATCCCTCGTTATATTGATAGCAGTGAACCTGAAGACATCCAAAACATAGAAGCCCATTTGCAAGGTGGGATTCCTGAAATGGATGTGGATGCCCTATCTCCTTTTTGGGAAGTCTATAAAGGTCTAAAAGAGACCTTATTTGTTCCCCATGCACGGAAAGGCTTTTATAATCTAAAGTGTAGTAAGGAAGAGATCAAAACAAAAATCTACGAACATCCTGAGTTTGTAAAGTTTGGAAACCAAATTGAAACTACCTTTACCAAGTGGAAGAAGGAACAGGAAAGTCTTTGTCATTCTATTAGAAAGAATACCAAACCAAAAGAGTTTATCCATAACTTTAGTGAAAGTCTACTTTCTGCTTTTTCTAAAACACCTCTTGTGGATGCGTATGATATCTACCAACACCTAATGACATATTGGTTGGATACCATGCAAGACGATGTGTATCTCCTCGTGGACGCAGGATGGAAGGTTGGAAAGGAAACAGAATCCCTTGGCAAGTCCAAAGAGTTGGAAGGAAAACTGATTCCTAAATCAATTCTATTAGATGTGTATTTTGGAAAGGAAAAAGAGGCAATTGAAACTTGGGAGTCGGAACGAGATAGTCTCAATTTGCAATTGGATGATCTAGCAGAAGAACATGGTGGCGATGAGGGACTCTTGTCTGAGGCAAAAACCGACAAAGACACGATCACACCTAAGTCAGTGCAGGCTCGCTTGAAACAAATTCAATCGGACAAAGAAGCCAAGGAAGAAATCGAACTCCTCAACCAATATCTATCGGTGGCAAACCAAGTCTCTGAACTGAATTCCAAAATCAAACAAGCCCAATCTAATTTGCAAGCGAAACTACAAGATCGTTACCAAAGCTTAAAAGAAACCGAAATCAAATCCCTTGTGGTCGATTCCAAATGGTTTGCCAAACTTAAGGAAGATGTCCACTCCGAACGAAATCGCATCAGCCAAACACTGTCCAAACGAATCAAAGAACTTGCGGAACGGTATGAACAACCCTTGCAGGATTTGGAGAAAACAACTAAAGACCTAGAAGCAAAGGTGAAAGGTCATTTGGCTAAGATGGGGTTTGGCATATGAATGAGAAGATTAAAGAAACGGAGGTTGGTTTGATTCCCGATGAATGGGATATCGCAACTTTAAACGAAGTTTGTAAATTAATCAATGGACGCGGGTTTAAACCGAATGAATGGAGAGCCGAAGGTATTCCAATAATTAGAATACAAAATCTTAATGGCTCTGAAGATTATAATTATTATCAAGGAACATATGATAAAAAAATTGAAGTTGAGAAACACCAACTTTTGTTTGCTTGGTCAGGAAGCAGGGGAACTTCATTCGGTCCACACTTATGGAATAATATAAAGGGGTTACTGAATTATCATACCTGGAAGATAATAGTATACGAACAAAAAGTAAATAAAATGTTCTTCTTCTATTCTTTAAAAAAATTAACTAGACAGATAGAAGAAAAAGCTCATGGAGCATCAGCTTTAGTTCATACCCAAAAATGGGAAATGGAAAAATACCCAATCCCCCTTCCACGCACTATAGCCGAACAAGAAGCCATTGCGACTGTGCTATCCGACACCGATGCATGGATTGAATCCCTCGAAGCCCAAATTGAAAAGAAAAAACTGATCAAACAAGGAACCATGCAAGAGCTGTTAACGGGGAAACGCCGTCTGCCTGGGTTTGGTGCAGGGAAAGATTGGAAAGACAGTGAGGTTGGACAGATTCCAGTAGATTGGGAAGTGAAACGGTTGGGGGATATTATAAGCGAAAATCCCAAGTATGGAATTAACGCACCAGCAATTGAACATGACGATAGGTATTTCAACTACTTAAGAATCACTGATATTGATGAGAATGGAAGAATTAATCTTAAAAATCTAAGTTCGGTGGCTCACCCTTTTTCTAGAAATTACATTTTAAAAAACAATGAAATAGTTTTTGCAAGAACAGGTGCAAGCGTTGGTAAATCTTATATACATTCCGATAAGAATGGAACTTATGTTTATGCAGGATTTTTGATTAAAATAAATATAAATACAAATATTGCAAATCCACATTTAATTTTCCTTCATTTACACACTAAAAATTATAAAGATTGGATAGAAACCAATTCAGCTAGGAGTGGACAACCAGGTATAAATGGAAATCAGATAAAAGAATTCTCTTTTCCTCTTTCTAACATAATAGATGAGCAAGAAGCCATTGCGAAAGTTCTGTCCGAGATGGATGATGAGATAAAGGCTTTAGAACAGAAGGTAGAGAAAGCGAAGGGTATCAAACAAGGTTTGATGCAGGTGCTACTAACGGGGAAGATACGGTTGGTGTGAGGGGGGAATGGGGATGAAACTTTCAAATGAAGATGAGGAAAGTTTATCTTATATCTATGTCCTTTCAAATATCCTAATAGAAGCTATTCGTGCATATTCCATCGAGAAGAGCCAATTGAATATATTGAATGTTAATAACTGGCTAATGGCTTTATTTGAACTTTTTGGTGATATTTCCAAATATTTTCCTTCAATACTTCAAAAAAGTAGATTGGAAGGAAATACCTTTGGTGAATTTGAGAACAATTATACTCTCAGAAATCTAAATGTATCGATAAGACAAGACTTCCAATTAAAACTTATTCGAGACAAATCCTTTCATGGTTTGCAAAACCGATTCAAGAATAAAAAAAACTACAATCATTTATCCTGGATTTTATTAGGAAGAACTTTATCAAAAGATGCATACTTTCTAGAACTTATTGATTCAACAATATTAGATGTTCTTCCTTTCATTGAGAAACTTAAAGCAGAAATATGCAATGTCCTTGGTTATGATTTTTCAAGCAGACTCAAATCAGTAAATGAAGAAAAATTATAAGAATAGTTGGAGAAGATGAAGGGGATAAAAAAGGAATTGATGCAGGTTACATTAACGGTGAAGATATGGTAGGTGTTAGGAGGGATGGAAGAGATTTATGAGAATCCTAATCGATACAAATATACTCATCCACTTTGAAGATCACAAACATGTCTCGGAAGAATTTTATCGATTTTATAAACATGCCATTAAAAATCATTGTAGACTATTGGTGCACCCATCAGTATCTGAAGACCTAAGTAACGACTCCAATCTTGACCGACAGAAAATCATCACAGCGAAATTAGAAAAATATGAAAAGCTCGAAAACCCAGCCGAGCCTGATCAAGAATTCTACAATTTATATAAACCAAAGAATTCACATGATAAGATAGATGCAAAATTAATTTATCAAGCTGTAAAGGGTTATATAGAACTTTTAATCACAGAAGATACAAGAATTTTAAAGACTGCAAAAAACTTTAAAATTGAGAGCCGTGTAAAAAACATAAAAGAGGGATTAGATTTTTTAATTGAAACATTTCGATTTGACATACCTACACATCCTATCCTTTCGCATGGAAGTGTAAGAGAAATCATCGAAAGAAAAAATGAGACATTTTTTGATTCATTAAGGCAAGGTTATAAAAAATTCGATCTATGGCTAGATGAATGTGCAAAGCAAGATAGATTGGCATATTATCTAATCATTGAAGAAAAACTGTCTGCACTTCTGATCTACAAAAAGGAAACACCGTTTGATCATAAAATCAAAGATATATATGAAGATGTTTTAAAAATATGCACATTCAAAGTAGGTGAAACTAATTTTGGAAATAAAATTGGTGAACTTTTTCTAAGTAAAATGTTTGCATTTTGCATTGAAGCAAAGATCAATTACCTCTATTTAACAGTGTATCCCGAACATGATCGCTTAATTAGGCTTTTAGAGCTATATGGTTTTGTGAACTCCCATAGCAATGGAAACGGTGAATTTATTATGATTAGGGAAATGAAAAAGCCAGAAAATACTGAATCCTCCAATGAAAATTCATCCATTCAACATCCATACTATTCTGACAACTTCAGGTATTCGAAATTCATTGTTCCAATAGAAGAAATCTATTCAGAATCACTTTTTAAAGATTCTAGACTAAGAGAAGCAAAGTTATTTGATAAAGAGTCAATCAATGAAATTCAAGGAAATACCATCCAAAAAGCATATATCTGCAATTCTAGAGTCAAATTAGAAAAGAAAGATTTGATATTTTTCTACATATCTAGAACAATAAAAAAGGCGTCTCCCATAGGTATTGTAGACTCCTATCATCGTGTTTCAGAGATGAGTGAATTAGCAAGTTTAGTAACCAAAAGAACTGTTTATCCTATAAATGATTTACAAAGACAACTTGAAGAAAAGAAAACTTTAACTGTCATTCTTTTTCGCTTAATTACTTATATGAAAACTCCACTCCCTTACCAAGAATTGAAAAGCTTAAATTCGTGCAGAAACAATTTAACAACTATAACTAGACTTACTGAAGAAGATTACTCTAAGATCAAGAACAAAGGATTTTTCGATGAACGCTATATTATCAATTAAACCAGAATATGCTTGGGCAATAATGGAAGGCAAAAAAAAAGTCGAATTTCGGAAGAATATATTTAAGAAAAAAATAAAAAATGTCTTAATCTATTCATCTTCACCAGATCAAAGATTCATCGGCTATTTTTCAATAAAAGAAATAGATATAGATTCACCGAATAAACTTTGGAAAAAATATTCTAAAGAAGGCTGTATTTCTAAAGAAAAGTTTTTTCTTTACTATTCTAATAAAGTTGAAGGTACATCCATTATCATAGAAAAAGTAGTGAGATTTCGTTCACCTCTAGAACCAAAAAGCATATTCAAAACATTTACACCTCCTCAATCATTCATATATTGTGAAATGGATTTATCAAAGTTAAAGTAAGTCTGATCATGAAACCGTTCCCTAAAAAAATCACCTTATTCCTAATTGATGGAGATGCCAGTGGGAGGATATCTGCGGAACTTTCCAATTGGAATGGAATCACGTATAAAATCCCAAGGACTTTGATCAAAGAATCTGTGAACCGAGAGGATTTATATTCGACTGGTGTATATTTTCTTTTTGGAAAGAATCCAGAAAACGAAGAGAAAGACCTAGTTTATATCGGAGAAGCAGAAAGCATACTCGATCGGTTGAAACAACATCTAGGGACAAAAGAATATTGGATCGAAGCCGTTTGCGTCTTTAGCAAAAATTTAAACAAAGCACATGTGAAATACTTAGAAAAACGATTATTCGATTTAGCCAAAGAAGCAAATCGTTACGAACTCGAAAATGCAACGATTCCTGCAAAAACCAGTATCTCAGAGGCAGACCAAGCGGAGATGGAAGAGTTTTTAGAGAATGTAAAACTGACTATCCATACCTTAGGTTTTAAACTGTTTGAAAAAATCAATAAACGACAAACGCAAAGCATCCCTTCCCAATCCCAAGATTATACCATTTCAACCAAAGGAATCAAAGCGACAGGCTTTCTCACAAGCGAGGGATTTGTCGTAAAACAAGGGAGCCAGGCTTTATCCGTACTTGCACCCTCTATGGAAAAGTGGGCTAAAGGTTATGTTCGGCTAAGAGAAAAACTCATCGCAGAGAACATCCTAAAGAAAGAAGGTGAAAATTACATCTTTACGTCTGACCAACTTTTCTCCTCTCCGTCGTCAGGTGCTGTGATTGTCATGGGTAGAAATGCGAACGGGATGACAGAATGGAAAGACGAGAAAGGACAGTCTCTAGCGGAGAATGAAACGATTGAATAGCAAAAAAAAACTATTAAAACAAAACGGGAATTAAGCGATTGTCTATTAATGTTTGACGATTTTTTATAATAATTACGATTAAAGTATAACAGAATATGAGAATTGGCGATATCGAAAGAAAAACCCAGGAGCGGGTCATTGATCTCTTCCAAAAGGAATTAGGTTATGATTTTCTTGGAAATTGGAAGGATCTATCGAACAAAAACATTGTCCCAAACCTACTCGCCAATTTTCTTTCCAAACGAGGAATCTCGGATTTCAAAATCGCACGAACTTTAGACCTTCTCCACCAGACAAACAACCAGTATGGCAAATCTCTATACGAACGAAACAAGGAGGTCTACTCTCTACTCCGTTATGGAATCCCTGTAAAAGAATCTGCAAGTGAAAATGCCGAAACCATTGCACTATTTGATTGGGAACATCCAGACAAAAATCACTTCGCCATAGCCGAAGAAGTGACAGTCATGGGAAAATCAGAAAAACGCCCTGATCTTGTTTTGTATGTCAATGGAATAGCTCTTGCCGTTATAGAGTTAAAAAAAGCAACCACCTCAGTTTCAGAAGGAATTCGACAAAACATTCGTAACCAAAGTAAGGAAGCAATCGAAGACTTCTTTACAACCATTCAAATGGTTCTTGCAGGAAATGATACTGAAGGTCTCCGTTATGGAACAATTGGAACTGGTGAAAAATTCTTTTTAAACTGGAAAGAAGATATAGATGATCATTCTCGAAACCTTCTAGATAAATACCTCTTAAAAATATGTAACAAACAAAGATTCCTCGAAATCATTTATGACTTCGTTTTGTTTGATGGTGGAATTAAAAAACTACCAAGATACCACCAATACTTTGGAATTAAGTCTGCCCAAGATTTCGTAGAAAGAAAAGAAAGTGGGATCATCTGGCATACCCAAGGAAGCGGAAAATCACTTGTAATGGTGTTACTTGCTCGATGGATTTTAGAAAACAATCCCAATGCAAGAGTTGCCGTCATTACTGACCGAGATGAACTCGATACACAAATCGAAAGAGTTTTCAAACAATCGGGAGAAACCATCTATAGAACCCGAAGTGGAAAAGACCTGATCTCTCAGCTAACCAATGCCACACCAAGACTATTATGTTCACTCATTCATAAGTTTGGAAAAAATAACGTAGAAGACTTTGATGCCTATCTAGAAAGCATCAAATCCAATCCTCCCCAAACCAAAGGAGAAATCTTCTTATTTATAGACGAAGCCCATAGAACCCAATCAGGGAAACTCCACAGGTTGATGAAGGCAATTTTAAAAGATGCAACCTTTATTGGATTCACAGGAACACCTCTTCTTAGAAAGGACAAACAAACTTCTGAGGATGTGTTCGGACGTTACATCCACCAATATCGTTTTAATGAAGCTGTTCGGGATGAAGTTGTTTTGGATTTGATGTATGAAGCGAGGGACATTGACCAACGCCTATCCTCTCCTGAAAAGGTAGATGAATGGTTCAATGCCAAAACCAAAGGTCTCAACGATTATCAAAGAAAGGAACTAAAGAAAAAATGGGGAACCATGCAAAAGGTTCTCAGTTCCAAATCACGAATGGAAAAGATCGTCTCAGACATCTTACTCGATTTTTCGAATAGACCTGCACTCAGCAGTCAATACGGAAATGCAATGCTTGTTGCAGGTAGCATTTATGAAGCTTGTAAATATTATAAACTCTTCCAAGACACAAGTCTTCGTGGAAAATGTGCGGTCATCACTTCCTATGCACCAAAGAAAGGCGATATCCGAACAGAAGATATTGGCGAAGGAACAGACACTGAGAAAGAATTTGTATATAATACTTACCTCTCTATGCTAGGAGACAAAGATGCAGACCAATTCGAGGAAGAAGTAAAAAAAGCATTCATCGAAACTCCAGCTCTTATGAAACTCATCATCGTAGTCGATAAACTCCTTACTGGTTTCGATGCACCTGCTTGCACGGTTCTCTATATAGACAAGAATATGCAAGATCATGGACTCTTCCAAGCCATCTGTCGAGTGAACAGATTAAACGGAGAAACAAAACCTTTTGGATATATAGTAGATTACAAAGACTTATTCAAAAAGGTAGAAAATGCAATAGAAGTTTATACTTCGGAACTTGCGAATGATGAAACGCAATCTAGTCATGAAGATGGTTCCATTACAGTAAAAGATAGACTGAAAACTGCCAGAGAAAAACTAGAAGAGCATCTAGAAGCTTTAGAAACACTTTGTGAACCAGTAGAGCCACCGAAAGACAGTTTGGCATATAGACGATATTTCTGTGGGAATACAGAAAAACAAGAGGATTTAGAGGATACTGAATTCCTAAGGATTAACTTGTATAAGCTTACTGCCACCTTTGTTCGATCTTTTGCCAACATTGCAAATGAGTTTGAAGAAGCAAATTTTACGAAGAAAGAAGAAAACTATTATAAATCAAAATTCGAGTTTTATGTAAAGTTACGCCAAGAAATAAAAATCTCATCTGGTGACGTCATCGATCTGAAATCTTATGAAGCGGATATGAGACATTTGATCGACCATTACATCCAGGCAGACGAGTCCAAAATTGTTTCCATGTTTGAAAATCTCCCGCTTTTGGAATTGGTAAAGAGCCTAAGCAGTTTAAAAGATGAAAGTGCAAATACACCCAGAAATCGGGAAGCATCTGCCGAAACCATTGAAAACAACATCAGACAAAAAATCATTAGAGACCACCTACTCGATCCAGCCTTCTATAATAAAATGAGTGAACTCCTCCAGGAAATCATCATGGAAAGAAAAAAGGGAGCCACGTCATACAAAAACTACCTCAAAAGGGTGATGGAACTGGCTAAGAAACTCAGTCAAGGAAACCGATCAGATGCACCGACCGAGCTGAAAACACAAGGTCAGGTAGCCCTTTATAACAATCTGAATCAAAACTTAGAACTTGCCCTAAAACTTCATGAGGCAATCAATTTTAACCGTCCTGATGACTGGTATGGAAACCCTACTAAAGAAAATGTATTAAAAAAAACCATCTATGATTTAGTGGATAAGAATATCGAAGAAGTAGAGAGAATTTTCAAAATCATTGCGGAACAACCAGAATACAGATAAGTTTTCCCTACAGAACATTCAGATTTCTGTAACCTATAAAGAAATTAAAAACATACACCTTTCCGTTTATCCACCTAACGGGGAAGTCATGATCTCTGCCCCACTCCACATGCGAAAAGACATCATAAGGGTGTATACAATTTCCAAACTCAGTTGGATCAAAAAACAAAGGGAAAAGTTTCAAAAACAGGAACGGGAACCAAAAAGAGAATTTTTGGATAAGGAATCCCATTACTTGTTTGGCAAACGATATTTACTTAAAGTTGTTACTACAACGGGAAAACCATCCATTCAAGTAAAGGCATCCTCACTTATACTAAGTGTTCCCAAGAATACATCGAAACCGAAGATTAAGAAACTATTCGATGAATGGTATAAAGAAGAGTTACAATCAAAGACCGACAAAATAATCTACTCTGCACAAAAGAAAATGGGACTGTCAGATATCTCCCATGGGATAAGAAAAATGAAAACTAGATGGGGTTCCTATATCCCTGGCAAAAAGAAAGTCTGGCTAAACACTGAACTCGCAAAAAAACCAATAGATTGCATTGAATATATCATCTATCATGAACTCACACATTCCTTTGAAAAAACTCATAGTGCAAAATTTAAGTCGATCTTGTCGCATTTTTTACCTAATTGGAAAGAGCTTCGGAAAAAACTAAACGAGTTACCCACAGCTCATGTTGATTGGGAGTATTGAATCTCTAACACTCATTTATATATCTGAAATACGGTTTAGCAATTTCCCTCATATTTCTTCAAGATTTATTATAGTAAAATAGATTGTAAGTTAATTCAGACAATAAATTTAGATTCTCCATTAATAGTTGATTGAAGCCTTTCTAAAAAGCTTTTATACTTTTAATTTATTAGAATTTTCCAAGAATTATCATCGTGTAGTTCGGAATGCTCTGGCAACTTATTATTCAGTCACCCTCTGCAATCAAATATTAATCAGGAATCCATAATATTTTCTTGCAAATTTTTTACTAGTAAACAAATTAAAGTAATGCGTGTTACAGTATATTACGACTATTCTGGTAAGCTTTAAATTGCCCCAAAATAAGTAATATTTAAAATACTGCTTTTTTTGATTAAATCCTTTGATAATCATGTTTCTTTGGAAAGAAAAAATTTTGTGGATAATAATGGTAAAAATTGCTCCATTCTTTAATAATGAAAACAGATAGAAAATATATTGAGACAATTGTTTCGGCAAACAACGATAACAGTTTGGCAATTTTTGTTGGCTCCGGAATCTCTAAAAGTTCTGAATCTAAAGGAATCAAATTACCTTCTTGGGCAGATTTGATTGAAGAGTTTAAAGTCGAATTAGAAATTGACAATGAAAGTGATTTTCTGAAAATCGCTCAACTCTATCATTTGGCATTCGGAGAGTATACATACTATCAAAAAATAAAAAGTTACTTTCCTGATCACATACCTCCTTCTGTTATACATAAACTAATATTCGATATTTACCCTCATGTAATTATTACCACTAACTGGGACAATCTTTTAGAAAAAACAATTCAAGAGAATACCTACTTATATGATGTGATTTCTTCAGACAATGATTTGGTAAAATCATCTTTGCAGAATAAATTAATTAAGATGCATGGTGATTTCAAAAATCATAATATTGTTTTTAGAGAAGATGATTATATAAATTATAACCGACAATTCCCTTTGATTGAAAATTATGTAAAAAGCATTCTTTCGACTCACACTGTTCTATTTCTTGGTTACTCATACAATGATATAAATTTAAAACATATTGTAAAATGGATTCGAAACTACTCTACGGTAAAGCCACCAATGTATCTAGTGACATATAATCGTAACGATAACCAAATTAAATACTTGGAAAATCATGGAATTACAACACTAATTTTAGAAGAAATTGATTATAATAAAATACCTGAAAATTTGGCTTCAGATGATTATTCAAAAAAAATGTTAACATTTCTTTCAAGAATACTAACCAAAGATGAAATGAATGTAGCAAAAAATTTGGATGAAATTATAAATTATTTACTAGAGAAGCTTAATACTTTAAACGAGCTTGAAGGAATACTTGTAGAGCAGATACAAAATGCTTTAACAAATTGCGGCTTTTTTATTGAGTCTGATTCCTTACCTATTTTAGAATTCTATGGTGAGCCACATTTTGATGAAAATAGTAAATGGGTCAGAGAGATGTACGCTCAATTCATAGAATTCCTTAAAGAATCTTTAGCCCAAAAAAGAAAAATACCTGATAAAGTTCTTCAAATATTTGAAATCCTTAGAAAAGCCAGAATTAAAGGAATAATGATTCCACAAAAGGATAGCGAATCACACGAGAAAAAATATCTTAAATTTGGAGATTTCTTAGCTTTAGAAGACTCGAATAATAAAAATGATTATTTGAATTTTGACTTTAAAACTTCAATAGCTAATCCTGAAAATCTTGATGAAATGTTTGAGTCTGCCTATAAGCTTTACAATTTAGATAAAGTAGAAGATTCCTTTGCATTGATTGAGAAGGTAATAAAAATCTGCATGAAGCAGAGAAATTATGCAAAACTTTTTATTGCAATGCTTAACCGAGACATCTTATTGCAGAATTTGAAATTCGGTATTTATTCTTATGATAAAAATGAAAAATATAAAAAAATCGAAAAATATAATTTGAAAGAATTGTATTATAATCTACCTAAAGATATGAAATTTGCTTTAGAGCCGATATACGAATTTGTAAATTTTTCATTCATTTATAGATATGCCTATAGTATTTCAAAAGAAAGCAAATCACTAGATTCTAAGCAAATATTGTTCGACAATAATATTGACCAAATGTCCTCTAAACACGAAAATCTTGTAAATTTTGTTTTAATGAATAAAATCATGATAGAAAATTTCGACGAATATAAATCAATTAATGCATCTTTCGTTAAGATAGCATTGGAAAAATATTCGAAAAAAGAAATTTTCACACTATCTAAGACAGAGTTATATACTTGTATTAAGTGCATTGAATATAAGGAATTGCGTTTACTTCTAACAGATTTTTACAAAAAAGATTCCCCCAAAATAGGAAAACTAGTAATTAGTGAACCACATAAAGAATGGTTGATAAAAACTGTACTCGAGAACATTACCACTCATTTTATTAATTCAAATCACGGCAATATATTCGAAAAATATATTCAAAATACTACATTCATCTTGTCACTTTTAAAAAATGAGGTTGAAGACTCAAAGAATATATTAACGGCAATAAATAAAATTCTAAAGGAAGGGAAGAATACGCTCATTATTTTTGAATCTATCAATTTTTATCTGGGTATACAGCATAATCTTTTTAATCTTGAAATAGATAAAGAGTTTCTAATAAGTATGATAGAGACTCTCATTGAGAAATTGGTTTGCAAGAATTTAACGGGACTCGAACACATAGCTTTAACACGAAATGAACTTTCAAATCTTTATGGCTATGCGATAATGAAGGAAGTGGTTTTCGAAAATGAAGGCTTAATTGAGAAGTTAATTTCAGAAGTGAAAACCTATTCTACGAAAGATAAAATTGAAATCACGCAAAATTTCATTTTAAGAATCTATGAAATCTCGAACGTTGCAATAAAAGAAAAAATCAAGGAGTTCGCATTATCCATAGATACTTTTGAGGAAGTAGAAGTGGAGAATCGTATTCTATTCGAGAATACTTTAGTAATATATAATTTTAAATCTTTTTCAGCTGAATTGAAAAAGGTTATAGAAGTTTATTTGGAGCAATATAAGGATGGAAGAAGATTCTCCTCGCTTCTATTTTCACTAGACAGTCAAATAGACTTTTTGATTTCTAATGTAAAAGAAAAAGGTTTAGAAGATATATCAGAAATACTTAAATCTGCAATCAACCAATACTTAGAAAGTAAAAGAAGTTTGATGTTTTAATTTTCAGTTCAAAAAGATTCTCCTGGACAAAAGTCTGAACGGAGAACCTCGTTTTTGAAAAAGGGTCAGGCTTTATGTTTTTCTAAAGATTAAGAAGTCAAATTTAGTTTATTCATAAAATATGTGATACCTGCAAATGCGGCTATCGTAAGTAATCCTTTGACTGCAGATGATGATTCAAATCCATCCACAATTGAACTGCTAAAATGCTGGCAATTAAAGGTTGTCAGATTATATCTTTTGGTTTCATTTAATGCCAGCTTCATATTTTGAATGACTTCTCTAATAGGAAGACTTGGTTTGCGAATTTGAAAGATTTGTTCCCCGCCTAGAAACTCATTTAAAGTTACAATTTCAACATTATTGCGTTGATGATTATGAAGAATAAGTATGTTTCCAAAGATATCTTTTCCATATACTACACCTGTATGTCTAAATCCGAATTCCTTCGCTCTTGATATCTCCCAACCTATGTGCCAATCTATATTCATAGAATTTTTCTCCCTATTTATTTATCAGTTCTATTTAACTATCATTAAGTTTTATAATTTTAGTATTGCTTTTGCTGTTTCATATCCTTGCATCTCTATTTCTGTAAATTCTATTACTTTCATTTGAGATAATGAGGTAGGATAAAATGCGACTTTCATTCTGGATTTGTTCGTTAGAATAGAATAACCCTCTTCATTCTCATTCATCGAATAGGAGCCTATATAGACATATGCACCTCTTTGAGTTCTATCGATGAAATTCACGAATGATCTTACTCTCAGCGACCTGGTTTGATCCAATGCTAAGTTAAACAAACGATAGAACCTCAAAGGATTAAGAAATCCTGGGATTGAAGTTTTCTCGAGGGGCAATCCAGCATCTGAGACAATTAAAAAATCGATTGGTTCATTTCCCTGTAATTTTAATTCCTGTCGTCCGCAATCAAAGAGTGGTTCAATTCCTAAATTGTCATATACTCCACCATCATATAAATTGATTGTCTCATTATTTGTGATCGTTACATCTTCTTCACTTGAATCCCAACTATTTCTCTTTTGCCAATAGAAACTATTCTTTCGTAACTCTAGTGGACCAATCCCACCTGGAAAAGCAGCTGAGACTGCCATTGCATGACTCAATGGAAAATTACTTGCATCGGCATAACCTAAAGTATATTCTCCCATCTTTTGACCTTTGAATCGGAATCTTTTGCCAGTTTCAGCTGTCGTTGCATTAATAGACCATACTGGAATTGAAGGTATATCCTTAAGCTTTCCTTTAATACCCCAACATTTTTCTAAAGCCTCTGCCAATACGAAGGCTCTAGAAAAAAAATGAATCCAGTTTTGGATATTAAAAAATAGGCTCAAAAATGCAGTTTTCTGCAATGATTTACTTGTTAGAGTAGTTTTCAATTCAGTTGATATACGATCCAAATAATCTTTAGAAGTGGGAAATTTATTATTATTAAGTGAATACATTAACCCGATCAATAAACTTCCGCCAGATACCGTTGATAAATTAGTTACTTGTTCTAACTTTCCTTTCTCAGCTAAATATCGCAACAAACCCGCATGGAATGTCGCAGCCCTAACTCCTCCTCCCGATAAAGCCAAACTTATTTTCCCAATTTCTCTCGACATACTTATACTCTATTTTATATAAAATCTTATATCTTCACTGACAATAATCATTAATATTGGCATTCCTTCTGAATTCATTACTTTCGCAAATTCGTTCAACGATGTTAAATCTGTTAGGCTGGCTTCTGAAGAATGTCCTGCTGGATGAGAATGCCAATCTCCAATATAATCACAATTTTCAGACGTTCTTTTTTTTACTTTATCAAGATACTCTTTTAAGCCCTCGCAACCACGCTCGAATCCAGAAGTCGAAGACCTACTATCTCGAGGTTCATTTGTTATATCAACAATATATATGGACTTTGTTTTCTGATCTGTGTATCCTATTACGACTCCGCCAGTCTCTTTTGGTAGATTTGAAGCTCTTAACCGTTTTAATTTGTCTTCAATAAAGCTATCATAAAAAATATTCCATCCGTTAATTTCAATACTCTTTGGGCTAAAGAGTTCGACCTCATAAGTGTCCATATGCCCAGTCTCAGAATTTAATTTTAAAATACAAAGTCTTGCATTATTAGATTTAAGTTTTAAGCGAAGCAAATTTGACAGTGAAGATGAAAGTAAAATTACCCTTTCATATGATAGAACCACTGAAAGGTCACTACAACTTGCACCTACCCTTTGCATTGGAATATTATTTTGAAGAAAATTTTCACCCCATTCTTCAGTTATTAATGCTCTTAAGTAGGAGGCTTCTATAAAATCTAACCTTTTTGATCTTTCGATATCCTCTAAAAATAATACTCCACCCGTACCGATCTGATTAAAAAACAAGGAACAAGCTCGAGGAAGTTCATTTGAAAATGAGATATCTCGAAGTAAAAAGCTTGATGCACTTGCATCCACGATCAGATCAATAGATTTATTATCAGACAAAGTTTCTGCCAATATAGTTGGACTAAACCTCTTGGGAGTATAAGTAACTAATGGATTACCTGGTGAATAATTCTGGTTCATTAATTCTGCAACAAGCTCTGCTTTTTTTCTCCCAATATCCTTTTCTTTCGCCAAATGCCGAAAAACATTGTGAGGTGCTATAGAATCGTTATCAAATAAAGACCATCTTCCCCATCCTGACTTTGACCAAATTTCCGCTAGTGTGCTACCCAAAGAACCTACGCCAATTAATACTCCATCAAACGAAGCTTCGGTGAACTCAATGCCTGACATCATAGTGGCAAAATTTTGAGTTAATGGTTTAACAATCTCTACAGGTAAAATACCAATTTCGGATAATTTATCATTATTCGAAATATTTTCGATTCCAAGTAGATCAATCTTATAGTATTTATTTGGGTCTGTTGGGGAAATACTTAAAATTCCAAGCAGGTGACCCAACTCACCTATTGCTTTAGGAATATAGAATGCAAAAAAATCAGGTTTCGCTAATAAATTCCCTGAACTATCATATCTCTTAAATTTTAATAGTATAAAAGTTTGTTTGATATTTTCTTGAATTGGAAATCCAGATGAAGGAGTTCTCAATAAAATTTCCTTTTTTAGAATATCAATAACGGAGGAAGACCTTTTTTGAAATTGTTCTTCGAGCAGCTTAAGATTCGATGGTGCAGGGAATACCCTAGTATGCTCTATTGGCTTAACTTCAAGAGTTAAGAAATTGCAATTTCCAAAATTATTTGTATTTGAAATTCTTATTACTTTGGATGTCTTATCAATATTAGCAAAAGCGAATGATTTTTCTTCTTCATAGTATGTTGGAAGTAGTAGCTTATACTCACTTATAAAATATGGTCGTTCTAATTCCTGCTCATTTGAATGTAATTTGTCTTCTGAAGTTTTTATAAACCACCAACAAATTCTATTCAGAAATTTTTGTGGAGTCCAAGATCGCTCTACTTCATCCCAAGATTCTAAATACAGACATAAAGTTTTGGGAATTATTTCAAATGGGAAATTCATGTGTAAAACATCTTCTGGGAAGTTTTCTCGTATTGGTACCACTCGGAATTGATGTTCATTTAAGCCTTTAATATAAATTATTGCCAAAGGTTCTCTATTTAATATACCTATTGAATTTTTGCTTTTGATCGACGGACATTTTACGTCAACCAAAAGTATTTCTATTATTAATTCTTGGAATTGAAAAATTCGAGTCTCGTTTAAGTCAAATTCTTTGAATTCATAGATTACATTAATTAAACTATTAACTTCTTTAGAATGCTCAGAAAGTCGATTGTCTGGAGATATAATTCTAGATTTTTCAATTATTATCATAAAATTATCCAGCTTTATAATTTTTGCTTATAGCGATATTTGAAGCAGATATTTTTTTCTCCTCCTTCGCTATTCCTGCTTCATCAATGATGAACTTAATGGGCTGTGGATTACTGGTATCGGATTCCTCCATAGTCACCAAGAACATACATCCTTTTACTTTATTTAAATATTTTTCATAGCATTTCTTTGCCTGAATATGAGGTGGTTGTATCTGTTCGTAAGCATCTTTGTTATCTGGAATAGCGTGACTTGAACTTATAAGAAACGATCCTTCCTTCCCGTACAATAGTAATTCTTCAATTTTGTCCTTAGGATAAGTTATTTCTTTACCTTTTTCATCACTAAGGGCTAAATAACTTGAATGATGGGGAACGTTAAAAATATCCCATTTTAGTCTGTCTTCATTTTTCCTCTTTTGCGACTTCGTGACAATATCCTCTAAAATATCCCACTTTGAATCTCCAATAGCAAGATAATCATAAATTTCAGCTCCAATTTTAATTCTAATATTAAATATTAAAGAAGCTTCATTGCGAAATTCTTCATTCTCATCGACATGCTTTACAAATGGAGAATGACAAAAGAATTCGATGCCATCACTATCTAAAGAAAAATCAGGGACTAATTGACCCGCATCTGTGATCAGATGTTTTCTATCATCAATCGAAAGGTCATTTTCTTTAAGCCATTCCTTTAATCGATCTGGTTTTGAAAATACCCGAATACCCTCTCCCTTTTTCAAACGGTAGCGTGCTTCTTGTCTCCATATAACAAATTCATCACTTTGATTCTCGCTAGGTGCTTGTTCAAGAATCATAGAAGCTGGAACCCAAAGTGTATTAATTTTTATCCTTCCTTCACCTTGATATTTGGAAGCATGAGATAATTCAAAAAATTCGGTACTATTTTTAATGTGATCTTCATCGCCATGAGTAAAAGCCACAACGTCAAAATAATCTCTGTTAGCATCAGCCAATTCTTTACCTAACGCTTTTTTAAGATTTATTTCTGGTCCTCCATTTTCCTCCTCTGACTTTTTGATATGCCGAAAATCCATTAAAATACGCTTTTTGTTGTCTAGAATAATCTGGCTAGTATCACCATTTCCGACTGGGTAAAAAATAATTTCATGTTTCATGATAATACCTTCTATGTGAAATATTTTCCTATTTTAGGATAGATGCATTATGTCGTCAAGTAAAAGAGTTGAAATATTTTCCTATTTTAGTATATTTTACCTGTGAGCATAAATGAAATAGTTGCCCTTAAAATCCGAGAACTGCGAGAATCTAGCTTTTCTGGAAAAGGAATCTCGCAGACTGAATTAGCAAAAAAGTTAAATAAAACTCCAAATACCATTTCCAGATGGGAAACGGGAGAGTATAAACCGAAAATTGAAGATTTATATGAGTTAGCTAAGTTTTTTAAAGTCTCAATCCTTACATTCCTACCTGGAGACACTGTAGGAACAGATAAAGATCAAAAAATTGATATGATGTTCAGGGGGATGGCAGGACTTTCAGACAATGAGTTAGCCGAAGTTTCAAATTATTTGGAGTTCTATTTCGCAAAAAAGCAGTTAAACGCAATGCAAAAAAAATCTCCAGGGAGAAAGCGAAAAGATGAGTCAATCACGATTTGAATATTATGAATCCTTAAAGGTGGGAGCAAATAAATTACGGGAAAAGTACGAAATTAAATTACCAAGAGTATTACCTGGTGAGATTAAAAAAATAATGAAGTCAGAAGGTATTAAAGAGATAAATTATTGGAAAGATTTTCGTGACTTAAGAGGGGCATATATAGTAGATGATGGGATTCCACACGTTGTAGTTAACAAAAATCTTCGAAGGGATCAAAAAACATTTACTTTGGCACATGAGTTAAAACACCATTTATTTGATCGAAATCTCGGTAGCTTATATTGCACTAATGCAAATATAAATGAACAAGTTGAAATTGGTGCCGAAGTTTTTGCAGCCGAGCTTCTTTTCCCTGATCAACTTTATTTATATCATTTAAATGAGATGGGAGTTACACGAAATAATTTCACACCTGCCCATTTAGTTTTGTTGAAAAATGCAACAGATACTACTTTAAGTTATGCTGGTTTGGCGAAGAAAGCAGAATTTCTTCAGATTGCTGAAAAAGGTAGCTTGTGTAAAATTAAATGGCTAAAACTACGAGATGAAATTTTGGGTGAAAGAATATATAGAAGAAGTGCATAAATTTAATGAAATCCATTCTAAATTTTTCTTAATCAATTGAATACAAAGTGATAATTTTTTTAAGAAAAAAACAAGATTTATCCCATAATGAACTGAATGGCATATATGACAGACAGAAAAAGTCCAAGGCTATTGATTCAGATTTAATGAAATTATCGAATTGAGTTCTTCAATGATTAAGATTCTAAGCCAGCTCATAATTTTATTTTCTAAATACAGTGAATTCTTCTCTAAGTTTTTTTTTAGAAACTTTACCAATTAGAACTCTCGTTCAACTTTGCAAGATTTTACCTTACCTCCTATTAATATTTACTTAAATAATACCCGAATTTAAAATTTCTTTCGCTTCTAGATTGTTCTGCCCATACACCTTCGCCGTGAACGAAGGATCAAAATGGTTTGCAAACCTAGATACTGCGTCCAAGGGTTTCCCCTGCCGTAAAAGATGACTGATTCGACTGTGGCGGGTCTGATGCGGGTATACTCTGCGTTCCAATGCACTTAGTCCAACATCTTTGAAATTCCTGTGCACTAATTGCCTGGTATACGGTTTTCCTGTCGCAGAGTTCTCAAATAGATACTCTTTTCCACAGAAAACCTTCCCTATTCTTTCAAAGAGGTCTTTTGATATAATCAATACATGTTCTTTTCCCCCCTTACCAATCACTTTGGATTCAGTGTGGGTTTTCAAATTCTTACAGTTTGCAATCCTGATCGATAATACCTCACTTACTCGGGCACCCGTTCCATATAATACCTGTAAAATCAAGGAATACTTAAGAGGAAGCTTCCTAACTAAAAGCTTAAGGTCCCTATCACTAAGGAGTTTTGAATCACTGACCGTTACATTTGGCTTTGGAACCTTTATTTCACGAAATAAAGCCTGAATTCCGTTTCTGAAGTTTAGCTCATTTCTTTTGGAGTGAGTCTTTAATATCCAGAGTTTAATTGAAGTCTTTGCTAACCTAACTGACGCAGGAGACATGAAGGAACCTAAATATTTGAAATACTCCCTTAGTGTTTCTTCGTTGATTGGACGATTTCCAATCCAAGTAAGGAATCGATTAACACAAACCCGATATTGAGGTTTACTCGGAAGACTTACTGAACCTTTTAAAATTGCTGCCATGAAGGACAATTTTGATAATTCCTGAAAATCTGTCAAAGGACCTAGGTTACAAAATTACTACTTGTGTAACCCTAGTCTCATTATTTCTATTACATCACTGATTCCGTTTCTGGTAGCTTTTTCAAAATATCCAAACTTTGATGAATCTGAAACAATGGCTCGGCGGGATCAAATTTGAAAATATAATAAGGGTCATACTCCGTTTCTTGAGTAAAATTCGACATTAAATCTAAAAGCTTACTTCGTAATTGTATTATCTCTTCTTTACTAACTACAAAGCGGTTAAGTATTTCCATATTAAGGTCATTTATCTTGTTTACTTTTTTTTGCACCTTCCATGATTTCTTAACATGCATTAAACGCTCAAATTGTTTATCAATGGGATCAGAGATCAACTTCCTCTTCCTTTCGATATTCTCGGTTTCTATAATTTTTACGCAATCCGACATTGGTTTATCGGACACAGACAAAGTTGCATTTGAATTCAAAACAAGGAATCCATAGTCCCATAAAAGTTTTACCCTCCTCTTTATCACCTTGATCTTGTTCTTATTAGTTATATTCGGCAAAATTGAATAAATATCAGAAGCCTTCACTTCACCAATTGATTTTATCCTTAGATATATCTCTTCTCCAGTTTTGCCGACACCTTTAAGTTTGTGCAAGGGAATTCTCGATTCGATTGTAAAGGGTGTCAATATTCCTCGACTGTCTTTATCACATAACTCAAGTAACTTAGTTTCCAGTTCATCTTTACTCAAAAGCCTCACTTGATTAATATATTGATTTTTTCCATCCTTCTTTGCATAACTAACATGAATAACTTCACTCTCTATAAGCCTGCGAAAAGCCTTGCGAACGGTTTTCTCAGATATGACTACCCTGGAAGCAATCGACAATATTCCATTTGAAAGAAACTTTAATTTATAATTAGAATTTAGTATCCCCAAAGAATACAACGATTCCAATACTATCCGACACGAAGATTGGGAACCACCGAATAATCTTTTTAGATCAAACTGATGAATCAATTGAATGGATTCATACAAATCCATATCTATTCCAGAATAAACTTCTTTTCCATCCTCTAACTTATCGTAAAAAGATTCAATAAAGGAAGGATCGGAATATGAATGTGTATATATATTGAAATTGTCTCTAGCAAATTTTACTATAGATTTTCGGCTTACGCCAAAAAAGAAAAGCTTCCTTATCCAACTGCATTCAACTGGAGTCCTTCTTCCTCCGCATCCTTCCTTCAATTCTGCTTCGCTAAGTGACTTGTTCGTTAAAACTTCGAATTCTCTTGATATAACCAATCCATTATCCTGCCAACCTTGCAATAACCTAAGATGACTAATGAATTTGATTTCTCGATCATATGTTTCCAATTCAGCATCAGTTAACTCATACCATTTTCGTGAATGCAATTTGATTGCTACTTTCGAACCTAACGAGTTTTCTAATTTAATTTTTTTAATTTTAGGTGTAGGTTCTTTAAGTTTTTTAACTCGATCTCTCTTCTCTTCCTTTTTTTTCACCCCATTAAAAAATAGAAGCAACGCACCAAACTCTTCAATGGTTAGCTTTTTTACTTCGAAATTATTTTCGATAGAGTAAGATTTTCTTTTTCCTGTTATTGGGTCTTCGATAACCGAAAATGGTAGCAAAACCAATTGTTTTCCTATAAGGAAATCCGTATCGATTACGGAGGGGTTTGCTCCTCCTATTATACTTTCATATTCAGAAATTAGGTTTTGATTCCCATCCAAGTGCTCAGCTACTAATATGTTCTTTTTAAGGCTTCTCTTATACTCGCCTACCCCCTCGAATAAAAAGTAGTGATGTCTTCCACCAGATTGACTCTTAATTGTGTAGGTTTGAGAAATTAACTCTTTATATTTTTCATATTTATCAGCAAAAGATTTGGAAATTTTTGATAGAGTTTCTAGTTTCCTAATAGTCAGGTCATAATTGTCTATATCAATTACAAAGAGATTCTCACATCTACCGATGACTAACCCCCAATTTTGAACCTCGGCTCCTTCAACCATCTCGAGTATTTGCCCTTGGTCGAGGTCCGATACCCTCTTACCTTCACCAAACCTACCAGAAGCTTCCCAATTGGCTAGAAAGTGGTGTTTTGCCTCATTCTTTACTGGCACAAAAAGAAGTTTGTCCTTTATTTTTGCTAGCTCACCTATGTATGGGCTTAAATCTCCATTCTGAGTTAATTCTTCTTGAAACGTCATTTTTTTATCCTACAAATAGTTAGTGAGGGGATATTACCCTCCCAATTCCTAATATACTCTTTTTGGGAGATTCTATAGTTTTCTTAGAATTTTTTTTTCAAAAAAAAATAGCCTACTGCAGTAGGCTATTGCTTGGGGGATTGTAAGTTTTATTGAATTAAAAATAAAAAAAATTGGTTTAAAACCTTACAAATTACCCACTGATTCGATATTATATGTGGAATTTGTAAGGTTTTAAATACTTTCTTTTCTTCAATAGGAATATCCTCGGGGTAAACCTCGGGGATAAAAGATTTGAAGTATCATTCTTTTATTTAAATAAAGTAATCAACCTAATACTCCCAGCTGTAGAGTTGGTTTACCAACTCAAAGCAAAAAAAAATATCTCTTCTTCTCTCCTATATAGTATTTTAATAAACAAATACGAAAAAATCAGAGTACTTAATAAAAAGGTTAGGTCACGTTACTTAAAAAAAATGTATCCCCTAACTCTAAAAAATTGTATGTTTAGCTCATGAACTAATGGAAAAAAGAAAAATTAAAAAAAAAGATTTTTGAAAGGTCCCAGTGTAAGTTCAGTCGGAGTCCAAGGAGTCTAGACAAGAAGGAAACTTCTGTAGAAACACTAACGACTTTTAAGACTCGATCAACATCTAAAAGAGCATCCTATAGATTTAAATGAAAATTAAATAAAGCTACTTGAGAAATTCAATCCTAAATACCGAGATAGACACTTTCAGGCAGATTTTAGAGGAGATTTGGAGGCGATGGATACTTTTATTATATGAAACTTGAAAAAAATAGGAAGAGTCTATCTGCAGACAGTTATTGACTGTCATTCCAAATAGACGTAGAGAACTCTTCACACATCCAAAATGCCGATAACTGCATTACAAACTTTGAATAATAAAAAACCTCCACTCTTTGAAGTACACAATGTTCCAATTAAAACAATTATTAGAGATTAAGGACGAAAAAATATTTTCGGAAAGAAGACCGTCATCCGTATGAATTATTCCTTCAATAAAAAGTCATCGAAAACAAAATCACGAAAGTCAGAAGAACACTAAACAATAAATATATGAAAGTGCTTCATCGAACATTCCTAGAGGAACATTTTAAAGCCGCAGCAGGTAGAACAAAATTTTATAAAATTTTCGATGAGATGGAAAACGATTTTCAGGTTTATCTAAATTTTCTATAACAACGAAATACCATACCAAGGCAGAAATTTGAATGAACGAACTCACAATCAAGTTTTTACTAAGGGAATCCAAGAATTAAAAAAAGGAAGAGATCAATAATCTAAATTAAGTTAGAGGATTGTGTATGGCGAATACCGTATCTGTACAAATCAGAATTCAGTTTAATTTTGAAGATTTCTGAAGCCTTGATTGAATCTTCATAGAGAGATCGTGATCTCTTTGTCTGTCATCATCATTATGAATGATGTGGAGATTAGTGTACAGACAAACTTCTCCAAATTTCATTTTAAGTTGTATTAATTTAAAATCTGGGCGACGGTGAATTAGCAATCGTAAAAGGCGATCTAGATAAATTGTAATTTCCGAAAAATTTGATTCCACGCCACTGAATCCTTGTTCAATGGCATGACTATATTTAGAATTAAGTTCATCTACTGTCATGTATATAAATATCTCCCTGTCTAAAACTACCACCTTGTTTGCAGTTCCACGGCACAATTCAAGCAAGCCAACCAAATATCTGCCTTAACCCAGACATTTACAAAACTTTTAGAAAAAGATCACTTTTGATCCAAAAAAGCCTTTTTGGATTAGTTACAACTGTTTCGCCCCTAGAAAAAGAAAAACCACTTTTTAATATGAAAGTTCAAATAATTGCTTATGCCTCATTATATAGCTCTAAGTGGTTGATGCTAAGCTCAAATAGCCGTGCTTTCAAACTTTACATTCATTACTTAAAATAAAATCCTATTTCTTCCAATAAGAATCGATTATCTCTTCCGAAGAGTCATAAATTCTATAATTCAAAACCTTTAATTTAAATTGTTTAAATCGAATTACTTGCTCTTTAATGAAAGGAAGACCTTCGCTGTAATTAACTTTATATTTTTCAAAATTTTCTTTATTTAATATTCCACTGAATTTTGTGGATGAATATGCAGTCTCCGATTGAGTGTATACTTCATATTCCGCAATACAGACAACTTTATCATATTTCATTTCCTCATATTTTTCAATTTCCATACTGACAAAGATAGGTGGTGAATAGAATCGCTTAAATCCACCTGTGTATTCATCATGAATATCTAGTAAAAAACCTCGATTTTTAATATCGTATGGATTTTTTTTGAAATCAGTTTCAAAAACTAAATACTTTTTAGTTTTAAGTTTATCACTTTCTTTTATTTTTTTCTCATAATCTGAAAGCTTCATATCTAGATATTTATGTGTTAGCGTAAAAAAGAAATTGGGATTATCTATTTCATTTTGGTGAACCAGAATAAAGTTTAAATTGTCTTCGGAGCGTAAATCTATAATTTGTTCTATAGGAATACCTCTAACCAACCTCTGTGCATCCTCTTCCATTTGCGTATCTCGAATTACAATAGCCTCTTTGAATTTATTCAAATTCTCATCACCAATAATGAAATATATTGTTTGAAAAAGAGACAATCCATCTTTATCCAAAAACTTTACAATAGGTGCTACATCAAACCATGGATTATTAAGATTTACATAATTCAATTTGAAATCTACCAAAGAAACATACGGTCGTATAGTATAAGGAACACTATCTTTTTTAATTTTCGAATCATAATTAATGTATTTTTTTAAATCAAAATTATAATTCCCATTTTTGCAGACTAAGTAAATCTTATCGAGTTGATCATCAACATTCCATTGATTACAATGGGAAAGTGATGGAATATCAGTTTGAAATTTTCCATCTAGGGCGAGAAGAAAATGATAATATTTTTTTATTTCTTTAGTAGATAATATATATATTGGTATTCCAACTACAGTTGAAAGCTTATCTTTTGATGTTTTTAATTTCTCTATATTAGTTTGACAATTCGAAAAGATAAAAACTATTGAGAAAAGCAAAGCAAAAGTATTTTTATTCTTCATTTAAAAATTCCTCAATTTTTTTTAAAATTAAAAGCGAAAGAAACTAAGACTACACATGTCATTACATATCCAAAGCCTAAAAATGATCCAGTTACAATCCTACGAAAATTATTCGATTTAATTTGAATAAATTCTTGAAGTGACCAATCAATCAATGCAGGAAGCATTAACGATATGTAAGCTATGAACCCAAACCTTATTGGCTGAATAATTATACTTAATAGAGCAAATATTTGCCCTATAATTACTCCAGTGCATCTGGCACATACAGGGAATTGCGAACCTTTATAGTAAAAGCTCCTTTCTGAAAGTTGGTGACACATAAATGGAAACTCTGCCAAGGATATCCTACTAATATCGAGTAAATTCCTTAACATTTACTTACGTATAACAGTCGTTTTTGTCTTTCCGCTTCCGCAAAATCCACATAACAATCCGAAAGGACCTGCCAGGAAAAATCCAATACATGCTTTAATAAATCCAAATCCTTTCGTTTCGCTTTTAACAATAATAGTATCTGGACTTTTAACCTCTGACTTTTGAGAGGTAATAGAGTCTGAACTCATCGGCACCTTTTCAGGGAGGGATTTAAGCTGTTCCAGAGTAGTCAATTTTTCAATGGTAGCACGCTGGAAACAGTTAACACAAACTTTAACACCATCGAATTTCATTAACGATGTGTTTAGAAATCTTAATTCCGTTCCACAACTTGGGCATGAAGGATTACTCATTAGTTACCTTTTTACTGTTCAAAATTGGCAGATTTCCAAAAAATTTGCCTAACCCACATTATACTGCGTTCACTTAATGTCAACTAAGACGCAATATAATGTGGTGAAGTTTGAAGATTTTTTGATAAAAATTGGAAGTAATATTCGAGAGCTAAGGCTCCAAAAAGGTTTTAATCAGGAAGATTTAGATTCTGGAGATTATCCAGTTCCAGTAAGGACTTTACAGGAAATTGAGGCTGGAAGGGCTAATTTAACCATGAAATCGGTATATAAAATTGCAAAACATCTTAAAGTCCAACCTAAAGATATTATTGATGTATGATAACCTTTTTAAAAAACATTCACTTTATTGTGCTAGTATGGAATTAACTTTTATACTTAGTAAAGATATAGTGGTCACATATCCTCTCATTAGAAAAATAATTTTACCACAAAGTTATTTCTTGGTAGGGAAAATGCAAGATTTTGCAAATGAACTTAGCGTTTTTGTAAGATCATAGGCTATTCTAGATAGCAGATCAGAAGAAACTACCAAACGTTTGGTTCAGAAGAATTGATAGACAGAACTTCTGGAGCAAACTACCCTAATCAAAACTGATTGTACGAAGAACTCGAAAGCCTGGATAATAGCCTCATCAATCCAACAAAAGGATAGATAAGTGTAGCTTAACAATTGAATTTGAAAGGTTACAGTGTCAGTTCAGGAGGAGTTCGAGGTGTCTGGACATGAACAAAACTTCTTACGAAACACCAACGACTTTTAAGACTCGATCAACATCTTAAAGAACATCATATAGAATTGAATGAAATTCAATCCTAAATACCGAGATAGGCACATTCAGGCTGATTTTACAGGGGATTTAGTGGCTATGGATACATTTATGGTAGGAACCTTGAAAGAAATAGGAAGAGTCTATCTGCAATCAGTTATAGATTGCCATTCCAAATAGGCGTGGGGGTAATCTTCACACATCCAAAATGCCGATTACTGCCGTCCAAACATTGAATAATGAAGTCTTTCCTTTTTTCGAAGACCACAATGTTCCAATTAAAACGATTCTTACAGATAATCGATAAGAATACTGTGGCAGAAAAGACCAACATCCGTTTGAATTTTGCCTTCATATTGAAAATTTCGAAAAAAGAACCACGAAAGTTGGAAGGCGACAAAGCAACAGATATATTGAAAGACTTCATATTACCTATCTCGATATACAGCCTTGCTTTTTAGTACACTAAATTTTAGGTGAGACTATTTTCATCGAACTTCTTTCGTCCGAAAAATCGATAAAACCATTATCATATATAAAAAAATATTCAAGATTTGTGTTGCTTGCAGTCAAAACCCGAAAATAATTTTTACCTTTCCTTACTAAAGTCTCTTCAGTGAACAAGAGAGTTCTCACACAAGTTAGGAAGTCATCACCAGTCCTTATAGTTTTTTCATTTTGCCTGTAAGGATCATAAAAGTATAGAGGTTTGAATTTTAACAAAGAGGTACCCTTTTTTTCATAAGAATAGGGATAAATATATGAAATTACTTCATTAATTTTATTTTTATTTAGATAAAAATTATATTTCGATATATCGATTATAGGGTCAAATTTTTTGTTCTTATCGAAACAATTTTCAAATAGGATAATAATTTTACTCTGAACATCCAAATCTTCTTTCAACTTTGATGGATTACTTAATACAAAATTATTAATATCGTTAGCTACTAATAACCAATTCTCCTTATCTATATAGTAAGCCGAATTCTGATAGTAAATCCTACCGTAAAAAACTGCTTCGTCAAAATGATAATCGGTCATTGTGTACAGCTTATGGTTCGAGTTAATTCCTGGAGAAATTAAGGTCAATGAACAAGAAGACTGACTACATAAAATAAAAATTATGACTACAATATTAGTAATCTTATTAAAAATACTTCTTTTGAAAATGCTAATCACAACTTGAATCAATTCTTATTATACTTCTACAAGAAAGTACTAATGGCAATTTTTCGGAATCTGTTGCAGAATTTGCCAATAATAGACATCCCTGCAATTTCTTTTTTTGTTCAGAACAGTCACTATTCCCTGTAGATACTGACACCGAACAATTTATGATTAAGAATAGAATGAAAATAAACTTTAATTTCATAAAAATAATATCCTCCACTTTAAAAAATTATTATTAACTATTAGGACATGTTGGCTTTTCTGGATCATCTTCTTTGCATTCCTGCTGACCAAAGTTAAATCCTATCCATCTCCCTTTTTTCCCAAGATGTAATCTTACTCCAACAGAAAACTCAGCTTTAAATTGTATATCTAATTTTCCAGAATCGTCAATTTTAACATTAAAGCTTACATCTGCATCCATGGGCACTTCAAACTTTATGTAGTATGATGTTGCACTATCTATTGCTTTACTGATATCCCAATTTTGGTAAGCATGTCTACTGTTTCTATCATTTGCACGTCCTTTTCTATATGCATGATAAATAAACGCTAATTTTTGAAAAGCATGTTGATAGCCTGGATTATCTTTAACAAAAAAATATGCCGCAATTGCAAAAGCCCATGATTGACTTAGTCTATTACCACTTTTGTCCACCGACTTCAAAGGATTCCCTTCTACATACATCATCCTGTTCATCCCTTGATGTTTATCTGGGAATACCATGCTGTCGTTACTCGCAAACCTACCTAAAGCCGCATCGTAATAACGTGCCTTATAATAATACAATCCACTTTCTTGATCTTCTTCTTGTCCCGTATATTTGAATTTAGTAATGTCTGGACCATAAGAGTCAGTTCTAAGAATTTCTCCATATGGTTTGTAAGTAATATGACTTTTACCGCCCCTTTCACCACCTGCAAGAACATTGCCATTCCCATCGGTGATCATCGTAATACTTCCCAAATGATCTGGGTGGAAAAAATACATCCCAGTAACTCTCGCATTCCCTGTAGAAGAACCACCGCCCCCACCACCTTGACCAGGAGGCTCATCACCTACTGATTGCGTATCGCTAGGTATATTCCCAAGTCCTAACATCCAAATCGGAGTTCCTGATTCACCTTCAGCACCGCCGAGTAACAATGGAAAACATCCTGCCGTTGTGGTAAATGAAAATAGAACTACAAATAATGCGGTTCCATAACGAGGAATTTGTCTATGGATTCGGTATGTCAAATTAGGTAGAATAGAAATTCTAAATAAGTCAAAGGATTGATTTTTAGTATTTGTTTCTTCCCTTTGGTCTTTTGTTTTGTATACCACCCAGAATAGAAATCCCAGTAATACTAGCCATGGTAATGCTCTGTGCCCTTCTCCGATCTTTCCATCCTTATAAATATTGGTATCTTCAAGGAATGTATTTAAGACAAAGCCAACTTTGTTTTTCCAGTAAGTTTCACACTCTATATTTACATCTTTACAAAATGGATTAACTAACCATTCGTTTGAAGCCATCTGATTAAGTAGAATAACATCCCCTCGGCTATACTGGGCAACCATATCCCCTTCCGCACCAATCACATACAACGTATGTTTCTCTTGTGCTCCTGGAGATCGGTGGATTTCATAAAAGTTTCCAAAGCTATAAGTCGTCGTATTCGAATTTTGTATGGATTTTTTAATCCTCATCCCCGAATGGTCATATGTGTATTCGAACTTGTCTCCACCATTCGTCTCAATTCGTTGCAGTTTGTTTTGTGCATTATATACAAGTGTATCACCGTTACGACCTATCATATTGCCCATAGCATCATAGGTGTAGCCAACAATACCTGTATTCGGACTATTCACTCTTGTCACTGCATGAATATGATTTACATTGTCATAGGTATAAGTAAATGCTCCCTTATTTAATAAGTTTCCATTCCTGTGGTAATTGTAGTTTTCCTCTCCATACTTACCAATTGCTTTCTTCACTCGATTCAAATGGTCGTATTCAAAACTTTGGTTACGAGATTCATTCATTAAATCAGTAATCGCAGATATATTGCCTCGTTTGTCGTAATCATACTTGATACTTTGTTCGACAGAATTATCTTTCAGGTAAGTAACAAGGCTTTGTGGTCTCATCCGTAATGGATCATAGCCAATTTTAGTAACTATCCCATTACCTGTTTTTCGTTCTATATAATATTTATCATCTGCAATTTTGGGACCCTCATAGCTCACGACTGTATGATTCAAGCTATTACCATCATGGGAGTCCATCGTCAAAAAAGCTAGTTGACCAGTGCCTGTATAGTGATTGCGGACGAGTGTTCCATCAGGATACGTGACAGTTTTTACACGACCATAATCATCATAGCTTCTCTGAAAAAGAACTTGTAGATCATCAATGGTTCGCTTCTCGCCAATTAAATTTCCCTTTCTATCATAAGCCAATTCTATGACTCCAGAACTATCTGTAACTTTGGTTAATTTCCCAATTACATAGGTGCTTGCTATGGAATTTCCAGAATCGTATTCGTAGACGGTAGGTGTCTCGTTTCCAGGCATCACTCTAGTTATCCTTCCCATTCCATCCACTTCCTTGCGTACAACTATCCCTCGTGCATCAGTCTGAGTGAGCAAATCGCCTGCTACATTGTATGTGTAAGTTATGGTTCCTGAATTGGAATCACTATACCTAGTTTTTCTCCCACCAATATCATAATTAATTTCGGTAATTCCATTCCCTGGATCAGAGATTTGAACCATACGATCTGCATTATCATATTGGTATTCTAATGTTTCCCCTTGGACAGTTTTTGTAATAAGTCTTCCCAAATTGTCTAGGACTTGTGTTTCCGTTCGGATCACTTCTGATTGGTTTGTGGTTGTTACTGTGGTTGTTCGAAGTCCATATACAATCCTGGAAATCTCGCCTGTAGCAGCGATTGTTTCCTTAGCTCGTTCAAGTGAATCTTCCGCTTGTGTATAATAGTAGGTATAAGCCCAACGAGGAGACTCGCCAGTAAAATAAGAGTTAGATTTCTGTATCTCTCTCCCCATATCATCGTATTTTGTATCTACAGTAGAAACAATTCCATCCACAACTAGGGATTCTTTTTTAACAATTTTACCCAGTAAATCCTTTGTTTCCCTTGTCCAAACTTCGCCTTCTTCAGAATGAGTAGTTTGTTTAGTTACAAAATTAGTGCCATCAAATGAATACTCATTAGATTCCTGTTTTTCACCGTTGAAGAAACTCGCAATTTTTCTACCATATTCATCGTATTCAAAAGTAACTACATTGCCATTTGCATCTTCATTAATAGTCTCAACGTTTAACTTCGAATCATAAGTTTTCTTGCTTGTTTGACCTAACGCATTCCTTGTGACTGTTGGTTTACTACGTGTGATATCGCCATATTCATATGTCAATGTCCTGCCGAGAGAATCAGTTGAACTTGAAACATTACCAATCGCATCATAGGAATAATATATTGAATACCATTGACCTGAACTAACTAATTTACTCTCGGAAGATAAATCAGCTCCATTAAATGCCCATTTTTTATGTTCAACCAAACTTCCATTTACAGTCTTTTTTGATTCAATTGGTAATACCAAGATGTTCATGGCAGAATTATTTGAATAACTCATTTCTAATCGTGTAACTCGACCATTGAAATCTTCTACGGCAACCGATTGTGAACATGCAAAGGCTTGATCATAAGAAATAGAACTTGTGATTTGATCTTTTAATTGTCCGTTTTCATACACTTCCTTGGTGGTTAAGTTTGGAAGCCGTAACCTGGTTCCTGTATGTGGGTGAAAAACTGAATAAGCATAGGCATTTCTTTCCATTAAAGAATTATTTTCAGTATATGTTTCTGAATTAGATAGAAGACCCGCACCTGTCCCGCTTTGTATGTAAGTTGAGATATTTCTATTTTTTAAATCACCATTGATTAAATTTCGCTCGGTAATAGTTTCAAATCCCAGGTTCTGACTAGTTTCCAGATCGCCTGGCTTAAAACGAGAATTGGTGTAAGAGTATTCTGATTTATATTCCGCATAACCTAGACCTGCCTTTGTTGAAATTGAAGACACCAATAATTGAGGAGAACCATTTGGTAAAGATGTCGAATAACTCCCTGTTCCTTTTTGAACAGCACCTGGAATATTCTTTTTCCAAGCATATTCTACCTTTGTTTCAGCTCCATTGACATTATTAATGATCTTACTAAGCCTACCACCAGTAGCACTTGGTGAAGATGAGGAAATCTGACGAGTGATCAAATTTTTTCCATATTGGTAATAAAAATCGGGAATACCATCTTCATTTCTATCTTCAAACCTTGCTGAAGCAATTTCACTAGATTCTACAGAAAAATCGCTCGTACGACTGAAACCTCCGTTCCCATTTCCTGAATAAACATGATATGCTACCGTATTGAATTCTTTAACGATAAAATCCAAATTCCCGTCTTCGTCTAAATCAGTAAAATCAAAGCTTGAAACTACAGAAATGTTTGGATCGTTTTTTTCTGCAAATCTATCTGGTTTAATGACAGTCGGCAAACTAGAAGTGATAATGTTTCCAAAATCAAAACCATCTCCAGTGTTAAATATCACATGAACTTGAGATGAAAAATTATATGGATTTTCAGTCCATCTGTCATATGGATTAAAATGACTATTTGCATTGGTTACTGATACATAATCTGGTAATCCATCTTTGTTAATATCAACTAGCCAATTTTTACCATTATATCCTACAGAATAACGTGGCATATTCTGTGCAGTCTGAATCATAGTATTTTGATTTAAATTTATTTTAGTTATAATAATTTGATACTGCGAATAATCTAAATTTACATTTCTTATTCTATTTACTTCAATATCTAGCTCATTGGCTTGCCTTTCTAAAAGTTCTCGATATCGAACTTCAAAAAATTGTTGGTCTATAGCTTTAGTTAAGTTTTCGATTTCCGAAGCTGTAGCAGTACCTGGTCTCCCTAACAATTCCCAATACAACCATCGCCAATCAGCGTAAATCGAGCCTTCAATGTATCTAACATGAAAAAAATCTCCATAGGCACCGTTGATTAAACTTAACATTTCACTTTTAAAATACGATACTTCTGCTTGAGCATTTGCTTGCTCTTGTTTGTGCCTTTCTTTTACTGCAAGCAACATCGCCTGCTCTGGAGGTGGATTCACATTTAATACTTGAATATGTTCAGGAATTCCATCTCCATCAATATCAGAAAATTGATTCATTCGATGTGCAATAAATGGATTCGTATCTAGTGTTTCTTGGACTAAACTTCTATTTCCTCCATACCATATTACTTTCTCTGCTTGAAATCCTCTACCTGTTGAAATATAAATTGCCATTTTATCAGGGTATAAATGGATAAAATCTGTCCTCCCATCTCTGTTGATATCAACTGCATAATCTAGAGGATTATAGTTTTGAGTTAATCGATAATTTTGTGATGTTGGCTGAAGTTTTACATGGGGAAAAGCAACGGCTGATTCTAGCCCGTTTCCATTCGAATATGAAACATAAAGCATTGCATTATGTTCATAAATTACATCTGTTTTTCCATCACCATCCATATCAGCAACATCAATGTAAGTATTATATTTGATTGGATATGTAGGTGATGTTACTGTTCTCCCGTTTTTCTGATCATCCGTTTTTACATAGATTTGATTTCCATCCATCCTGCCCAAAAATCGAGAGAATTCAGATATGCCATCCCCATCAATATCAGTTGGCAAAACCATACGGTTCGGAGAAATTACACCATTATTGCATCCATCGGCTGAGAAGTATAAATATTCTCCACACATACTGAAAGCAAAATCGGGACATCCAGGAAAGGCAGTACATAAACAAGCAAGAACACCTATATCACAGGTTTGTCGATTTTGGTTACCGATAGGATATCTACCTACCATTTCTACATCTGGATTATATAAATTCTGATCTACTTTTAAAGCATTAAAATCAAATCCATCACCTGTACCTCCCCCAGTCTTTGCTATTCCAGGTGGCGTAATTTTATTTTGAAGTTTATTAAGAGCAGTCTTAGATTTTGGAGGTTGACTTGCTTTCATTGTGAAAACAGCGTAAATAATATTTTTTAATAATAATAATCCCCTATCTTCTAAATCTATCTCCGAACCGTAACCATTGGAAACCTGAGATGGAGATGTATTTAATTTTGATCCAATTCCTTCATGACTTGGCGTATAAATAAATTCTAAAGGTAAATGGGTAGAGAGAGAAAAGAAGTTATCTTTTTCAAATTGTATTTTTGTTAGCAAACTATCTTTTGTTTTAGAATCATTTGAATAGCTAAATTCATAAGAATGAACATGAGAATTATCAGAATAAAACCTTATTCGGCTTATTAACCAATCTCTAGTCGTTAATGTCTTTTCAGAATAATCGGTCTCAACATCTTCTCTAGTTGTGTATTCAATACGAACTTCTCTTACGCCACCTGCGTAGGAAATCCTAGTTAAATATATCTCTCCTTTACGCACTTCCCATTCATAATTTATAGTCTCGCCATGTGGTTCACGTTTTTCACGTAATGCCCAAGTCCTAACTGCTCCATTTGGGTGTATTAACTGAGCACCATTGCCACCATAACTATACCTATTACCATCCTTATCATAAGCTATAAACTCAGTAGGTCCTCTTCCTGAATCTCCTTGCGGAAAAAAACTAACGAAACTCTCTTCTTTTGTATAATATACTGATTTATTAGCATTTGAGTCTACTAATTGACCATATTCTGAACTGTAATAGCTATCGTTGGAATTATAATTAATTCCATAGGAAATATCTCTTTTTATATAAGGAATTCCAGATAATTCATATCCTTTCCCCAATAATCCATTCCCACCACTAGAAGAATATGAAATGCTTAACTCTGGGGTTAAATCACCAGTCCCATCTGGCACTTCTAAGGGAAAATTGAAAGAGGCATTCCCAAATTGATCTGCATTTACTTCAGGCATTTGCAGGGGAAGTCTTTGCCCACCCAAAAAAGACAAGAACGAAAATATAGAAACTAGAACTAAAACAATTTTAATAATATTTTGTCGCATAACCTGAATACATTTTATAGGAATAATTCTTGTCATCTAACATAGTTATAAAATTAATGTCAACTATTCCGCATAACATTAATGAATTCTTTAAAATATTTTCAACTAACAACAATTGTTTGTTTTTTCTTTTCAACAATCAGTATCTCATTAAACGCAGCTGAGCTTAGATTTCCAAATGGAGATGGCTTCTATGCTGAATTCGTATATGAAGATGAACGAATGCTCGTTGTCCGTTTCAAAGATAAAGAATACAAAATTCCCAAGAAAGAACTCGAGTATTATGATTTATCTAACAAGGGACAACTGAATAATTCTTACAAAATTACAATTTTATCACTAAAAAATGGAAGTGTGATAAAAGGAACAATCGCAGAACGAAAAAAAGATGAAATCATAATCAAATCTGAGTTAGGGTTTTTGACAATAAGTAGGGACGAGATCAAGAACAGTAATTCAGAAACTGACGAACATCCAGAATTTCCAGTTGTTTATCTAGCAAATGATAAACTAGATAACTTAACAAGAGTTGGAGGAAGTTTTTCTTTTTTGCCATTACTTGCTCCACTTGGCACTCAAACACCTCCATTATATGGTGTTTCGCTTTTTACAGAACCTGCTTTCTTAAGATTTAAGAATACTTATCAGTTAGGATTCAAATATGAATATCTACAGTCCATAGGACCAGTTAAGGAAATTAGTATAAATTCAGGATATACTTACCTATACCAATCTAAGGTTTTCAATTCGAATCCACTTCTAGATTTTTATGGCATTGTTGGCTTAGGGATATCCGCAGTTAACTATAAGTATGATCAAAGTAACTCTAAAGTTGGGTCAAATCCTTCTGCTTATATTGAACTCGGTTGGCAAGGATTAAGATATGGGTCTTCGTTTTATCGATTTGGATGGAAGAATCAATGTTACTTCGAAATAGAAAAAACACATTGTGGCTCTGGTCTTGAAATTACTGGAGGAATGAATTTCTGATGAAACTTATTTTTATTATTTTAGTTCCAGCATTCTTCTTTATTTCAAATTGCTCAAACACCCTAACCGATGGTGGGAATGCTAATAATGCAAAAATTGAATGGCAAGTAGTTACAAATATTACCACAAATTCCGCAATTGTTAGTTGGAAATGTTCTGGTAAACTTCCAGGATTCCTAATCACTTCAGGACCAAATTACAGTAATTTGGATACTTCATTTCTAGAAAATGAGGTACACGCAGTCGCACTTTCAAATTTGATCACAGACACAGAGTATCGATTCGTTCCTTCTTGTGGCACTAAAGAAGGTGGATTAGGAATCCCTTCTACATTCAGGACTTTATCTGATAATGCTACAATATATCGAAGAGGCATTTGGATTCTAGGTGGCATAGGATCAGACAAAAATGCAGTAAGTGAAGTTGATTTTTTCGACCCTGTGGATAACAGATGGTATCCAGCAATTACAAATGTACCTACCCCAAGATTAAATGCTCAAATTGTCTCCTTTAAAAACAAAATCTATGTAATTGGAGGAATAGTTAAAAATGGTGCTTCCTATACAATGAGTAGAATAGTTGAAGCATATGATCCCATTGCTAATACTTGGAATCGAAATCTTTCAGATATTCCATCTACTCTTCAAGGCGGTGTAGCTGGTTCATTTGATGAAGAAATCGTTATACTAGGTGGAACTACAACCACTGATATGACGACTGGAACAATATTTAATACTATATATAAGTTTTATCCAAATCTAGGAACCAGTGGCACTTGGGTAAGCTTATTATCCAGCACCAATATTTTTCCAAGAATTGATATGGCTGGATGTACTTACAATGGGAGTTTAATTTTCACTGGTGGTAGATTTTATTCAGACGGATTAGCTTATGCAACGACAGATGCGTATTCACCTTCTCTAAATTCTACTTCAGGAAAAATTGAAGCTTCTATTTCACTTGCTCGACATGGTTCAGGATACGCTTGTTATCAACCAATTTCAAGTGATCCTTTCCCTACTGACACTCCTGCCATTTTTATAGCTGGAGGTTCTACAGGAACGAACATATCTCAGCCAGTAACTGCTGTTACTAATTCAAACCGATTTGAATATTCATTTCTAGGAACAGCCGCTAATTCATTCGTCACTGGTTCAAATATACCAGTAGCACTTTATTACCCTGCAATGGAAATCTCCTATGAAAAAAGGAAACTTTATCTCTTTGGAGGTGCTTCTGAGTTTAATTTACCTGTTGATCAGGTATATACATTAGATTTGGCTAATCCAGGTGGAAATCCATGGGTTTTAGATTCACTCAATATGCCTAGAAGTCGTTTTGGTCACAAAGCAGTAATTTTAAGTAGATAAAAGTGAAATCATGAAAAGAATTACTTATACAATCTTACTTTTACTATGTTTATCCTTAAGTGCAGAATCTATTTCTGAAGAAGATATATTCTTATTTAGATACTCTTTGAAAAATAAACAATTTGAAGAAGCCAATGATCTTCTCAGCAAATTCCAACTGGCAAAAATAGACCAAGCCAAATATGAACTTTTGGAAACGGAATATTGGATATCTAAAGGTGAAGACTTATACCAGCAGAAAAAATACAAATCATCCTTTGAATTTTACAATAAAGCCCATTCTCGATGGAGAACAAATCCACTTATAAAAGAAAGATATACTGAAATGTCTGGGAAAATACTTCATGATGAGGAAGAACAAAAAACACCGATTCCAACAATAATTCCAAGAAAAATACAGGAAAAAGAAAAGGAAATCATCTACGTTAATTCTAATGCCGATTCTTATTTTCTAATTAATAGCTTTCGAATCAGTGAAATTGAAGAACAAACGAAATTGATATATGCTTTGCTTGGATCAATTGCCACTCTCTTTCTGATTCAGGTCATAATAAACTTGATACTATTGATTAGAAAATGACCAAAGAAAAGAGGTAAAACTATTTACTTCAGATGAAACTTTCAAATCAAACTTTAGTCGATTTAACATAATAATTATATTAAACAACAAAATAAATTTCTAATTCGCCCAAACCTATTTCATTTATATTTATTATCCTAAATAATTGAATTCACCAAATCAATCCCACTTTTGAAATAACTTTAAATTTTTTTATAAATTTCAACTTACTAGGTAAAGGGAAATTATCATCAAATTAACAATTCTAAATTTTCTTTCACATTATTAAACTCAAAGAATATCCCATTATCAGCATAACAGATATATAAATTCTAACAAAAGCCAGGAATACTTCGAGACAATATCTTATAAGTTCAAATGAAATGATTTCTATCCTTATATATCTATGACAAAAAAAATTTATTACCGAATGGCTTGTTAGAATGGCAGAAGAGTGTCGCTTTACATTAAGTATGAAAGTATATTAACTTTTAGTCCAAGCGTAAAGAATTACATAAAAATAATAACAATCAACATGTAAAAAAGAGCCAATAGTCTAACTATTTAGACTATTATCAATTATTTCCTTTGCTGTATAAATCAAATCAATTTTAAGTTCACTTTTATTCTTTATTTTCCCAAATTTAAATTTATATTGAACAGAATCTTTTTCATCAATCCTATAGACGTAAACAACTCCACCGATCACATAAGTCTTTGTAATAGATAGTTTTTTCCTTTATAATTTTCCGAATAGATTTCCAACATATACCTTTTTTAGAATTTTATTTCTTAAATTAATCTTCATAAACTAACAGACGTCAAAGCTTATCCAAAGAATTCAAAAAAGTGACTCTTGATGTTTTTCGAAAAAAATAGTAACAAAGATTTTAGTGGATTAAAAATTGGTTTATTTTTTGTAAACCTATTATGTCCTACTTGACAATTATACCCAGTATAATATATTTATGGGTGTAAATCCTCCAGAACCGCATCCCGTCTCAAAGTTGGCGATTCCGAAGGCTTTCGTTAAATCCTAATTCTGGCTCATTTTGAACAGTGAGTTAGAATTAGGTTGATTATTTGAATCGCAAGTGTGACTATTTTCGTAGCGACTTCCACTACACGACCAAAATTCTCATTTTGAAAATTCTTTTTCGGTAATCGACCCATTCTCGCACCTCCTTAAAAATTGTTGGATATAAGACATAATGGGATACAACTAAATGCTCAACATCCATTTTTTAGAGGTAATAGGTGGGTTTTTCCAACTTTTTATAAAAAAATTAATTTTAGTCAAAAAAAAAGATCAGGGAAAAGATCAGGCATACTTTTTTTGAAAATACTTATGTTTACAAATATCACAAAAGTTATGATCTACTTCTTTGATGTAATAAGTTAACTCAACTTCATTAAAAAATATATTTTTAAGATTCTTCTTTGAGTAGTCAGGGAAAGAATTTAAACCACAAAAAGAACGTAGCCTCCCCTCCTCTATAAGATTGTAAAGATGGTAATGGCTCTTATACGGGAGTAAATGAATTTCCATTATCTCGAATAAAAAAACTAGTGTATTCTTTGTTATAATTAATTGAATCTATAGATTCCAAAAATCCTATATCAACTCGATCAAATTTTCCAAATAAACTCTTGTTAGCTTCTATGCATTCAAGAATTAATCCAGGATTAAATAGAATTATATGTAATTCATCTTTATAAGCTTTAGAAAAGATCAACTTTACAATTGCCATTCCTTGACTTGATTTTTCTATGTTACCATAAAATTCAGCTATATCCATTTTTCTTCTTATGATTCATCATAGATGGTAACTGCCCTTGTTTTCTAATTACTTTATATACTGTAACTTTTCAATGAGTACTAGTAATTCATTGTCTGTAATTGGATTACGAGCTTCCTCAAATTTAACTGGGGATTGAAGCAGATTTTTTGTTCTAGTAAAATGCCCAATATAATTTTTATCATCGTCTCTTTTGAAAATGTCAAAATCGAATTTCCCAGACCCTAAATTATAAATATAATAGTCTTTATCATCTTTTGGCAATTCCTTCAAAATTGAATTTTCTACACTTAACTTAGTTTGTAAGTTAACTATATATAAATCATTACTTAACTTAAGAAAAATTTCCCCAAAAAGAGGATACCCCTTTTCTAAAAATCTAATAAAGTTTTTATCTTTATTATAAGATACCAAATCACCTACGCTAAGTGAAACATTAGATAAGGCAGGTCGCAAATCGCCGATTCCTTGATTATACTTTTTAACTTGATTAATCAAATTTTTAAGTATTACATTGGAATTTTGAGTTAAATTCTCAATTCTTTCTTTTAAAATTGAGTTTTCCCTTTGATAAAATCCAACTTTTGAATCTAAATTTGCTCTTTCACTAAAATTATCAATTAATGAAATAAAGTAATCCCTCCCTCTTTGAGACAATCTGTAAATTACATCTCCTAGTTTATGAAAAACATTAGGAATTATTATCATAATGAAAACGGGAATCCAAAATTTGAAACTATCTGCATTAAAACTACTTACAAATATCTCAATGGCATCAATCTTATCTTCTGTAAATTCTTCGCCTAGACCAATTATAAGCTTAGCTATATCCTCGAAGTTATAGAACAAGAACGAGAAAATGAAAGTACCAATATATGGATGATTCAATCTATCACTTAGAAAACCAAATAACACTTTTTTCGGTTCTTCTGTTTCTACAGTTTTATTAGGCTCATTTTGTTTGCTCATTCAAAACCTCTCTGGACTTAAAAAAGCGAGGGGTTCAATCCTCGCTCTCTATCAGCTAACTCGGAGTTAATTCTGTCTAGTTATTATTATAGTATACTCCAAGCTGGTTCTCTAAAGTTTCCGCTTCAGATTTTCGAACCTTCTTTTCAAGTTTGAAAACCATACTCGGATAATTCTTCGAAAAGGAAGTAACGAGGAAAGGGATGGAATCAATGAAGATTTCCTGTCTTTTTTCAAGGAAAACCTCTCCGAAGTATACAGTCTGATTTTTGTCAGTGATTCCGACATTGAGCTTATGACAATATCCTCCTAGTAGGCTCTCAGCCTTGGCAGTTTCAAGACCTAAGTCAATCAGGAGAGACGGGTTAGTCTTGACCCTTGTCCAGCCATACTTCTGTGCTTTCGCTTCGAATACTTTTGACAATGGAGCGAAGTCATACCCTTCACGATAAACAAAATCATAGGTCTGATTGACTCTGAAGTCCTCCACTCCATAGGAGGAAATCTCAGTTTTGACAGTAGTTTGGCAGTTCAAGAAGAGGAGGAAAAGGAAAAGTGTAAGAATTTTTTGGCTCATATAAGTAACATCTGTAAGTGTACCACCTAGCTAATTGCAGCTTTTTTGGTCCTTATCAAATGTTTACCTATTTAATTATAGTTGACCCACATTCTGAATTTAAGTTTTGATCGTTATTATGTCCCAACCAGAAACCCGAAAAAGACAGATTCCCCAGGTTGCTACAGGGGAGCGGACAAAAAACCTCAAAAACCCAAGCCGAACCTCACCTTTCCCCACAAAACCCCCTTCAACCACCTCCTCAAATAACCTCTTAGACCACCCTACCTTTTCCAAACTCTTCCAACTCAGAACCCTCACTATCTTACAAACTCTTTACCCCAAGTCTTGCAAATGTGATTACCCTAACTTACTTTTCCTCCACGTAAAAAACAGACCTACAGTTGGAAGATGTTCAAACTGTCATTATCAAGTATCCATAACAGCTAAGACTCCATTCCAGAACTACAAATCCAATCTTGCATATATAAGCTTCATCATCTGGGATATGATCAATCAATATCCGAAGGTAATGACTTCTAAGGAGATAAGTAGAAAACTTAATCTATCTGTAAAATCTAGTTTCTATTTGAAGAAAAGAATCCAAGTGATCTTCTCACAGCTCAATGAATCACTGAGAGAGAAACTATTCAAAGAGTTAGAGAATCCTGAATTTGCTAAGGATAAAATTGCAGTAGCAGACTCAGTTATACTTTACTCAAGCTCTGTTCGCAGTAATAAATATAGGTCTAGAAGATACAAGGGAGGATCGGGTTCTATCTACTTAAGTAACTCAATTGGAGGGGAACAGAAAGGAATCTTATGTCATACAACGGGTGTTAACGGAGGTATGACCTTCTACAAATCAATACCTCTGAACAACCAACACTTCCTAGAGAAAGACTTAGATGAGAAGTTTCCAAAGAATGTGACCCTGTATACAGATGAAGGCTATACATGGGTATGGGACAGACCCAACCACAAAATGGTCAACCATTCTCGCAAGAGTAATGACCCAAGATACAACATGTCTAAAGAACGATGGGTCACTAAGGACGGTGTCTCTTCCAATGGAGCTGAGGCTCGGAACAACGTCTTGAAGCAATCCTTCAGGAGTTATGGATATATTACCCCTAAGTATTCACAGCTTTATCTAGAGGAGATTAGTTTTCTTGGGAACGTGAGATTTTCTTCTGAATTGAGAAATCTTCTAAGTTTTGGGGAAATTGATGTGTGGGGTAAGGTGATTACCACTGCTCGAAGGGGGACTCGAACCCCCACACCTTGCGGCACTACCACCTCAAAGTAGCGTGTCTACCAATTCCACCATCCGAGCGGGTGTGTATGTGGACAGGTTAGGAAAACGGGTTCTTTCGTCAAGGAGATGAATTTTCTCTTGTCACTTGCCCTTAGTTCTCAGTAGGTTGTAGGGGTCATCAGTATGCAAGTTTCCGATTTAACCTTTCGCTTTAAACTACTCTTTCTTGGCTTTCTTTCGCCCATCTTTCTTTGTTTGGGTTTGTTACTTTCAAGCCCATATTGGTTAGGAACAAATGATCCATACCAAAAATCAGACGTAGCCGTATTGGAACTCACAGACGTTTTGCCGAACAGAAAACAATTAAAGGCACTCACAAACTTGTATTCCAAGTCAGATTTCAAAAAACTAATCCTTGTTAGTAAAGAAGACAAATCACAAAACCAATTGGTCGGACCTTTTGAAATAGACCAAAAAGTGAAAGAATTCCTTATTTCAAACGGTATCCCAAGTTCTCAAATCATGACTCTTGTTATCCCGGCTTCCAAAATGGGTGACACAGACGAGGCATCCAAAAACCTATTAAAATTAGCTGTTTCTGACAATTTAGGGTCAATATTACTCCTAACACGAGAGTTTGAAAAACGTCGTGTTTTGAATATTTACAAAAAAACATTAACCAGTTTGCCCGTAAAAGTCACAGCGTATAGTTTTCCATCTGAAATTTCGGGTTCGAATTGGTTTTTATCAGAATCAGGTACGAAAGAAGTTTCCGTAGAATTCGTACGTTATATCTATTCTTACATCAGAGGTATCCTTTAACATGGATGAAATAAAAGATTCAAACGAACTCATCGAACAAAGAATTCAAAAGATAAATGATTTAAAATCAAAAGGAATCAATCCTTACCCACTTCGTTTTTTTCCAAATTCAGATTCCAAAACATTATTATCTAGTTTTGATCCTAGCCAATCTGAGAAAAAATCTTTCAAACTCGGTGGACGTCTGCATGCAAAACGTGTTATGGGGAAAGCAAGTTTTGCCCATTTAAAAGATGCAGAAGGTCTCATCCAATTGTATGCTACTCGGGATGACCTAGGCGAAGAAAATTATTCATTATTTAAGTCTTTAGACTTAGGTGATTGGATTGGCATTGAAGGTTGGTTATTCCAAACACAAAAAGGAGAAACCACCCTTCACTTAACAAATGTTCAATTGCTAGCAAAATGTATACGACCACTTCCCGTTGTAAAAGAAAAAGACGGTGTAGTGTATGATGCTTTTTCCGACGTAGAACAACGATATAGAATGCGTTATGTGGACCTTGTCGTTAACGAAAACGTTCGCGAAACATTCAAAATGCGCTCCCGCATCATCTCAGAAATTCGTAAGTTTTTAACAAATGAAGGATTTTTAGAAGTAGAAACTCCTATGATGCAACCGATTGCGGGAGGTGCGGCAGCAAGACCGTTTGTCACCCACCACAATACTCTTGATATGGAACTTTTCCTTCGAATTGCACCAGAACTTTATTTAAAACGACTCATTGTGGGTGGAATGGACCGAGTGTTTGAACTCAACCGTAACTTTCGTAACGAAGGGATCTCCACAAAACACAATCCAGAATTTACCATGATGGAAGCGTATATGGCATTTGGTGATATGGAAACTATGTTATCCCTTACCGAAAGGATGATCGTTTCCGTCGCACAATCCATTGGAAAAGGTTTAAAATTTGCTTATGGCAAAGACCAGATTGACCTCACTCCTCCTTGGAAACGAGTCAAATACATTGATATCATTAAAGATTATTCGGGAATTGATTTTAGCCAAATCTCCGATGTAAAAGAAGCCATTGAAAAAGCAAAATCGAAAGGAGTTGATTCTTCTGATTCAGTATCGATTTGGAAAGTATGTGATGATGTGTTTAGTTCACTTGTAGAACCTCACCTCATCCAACCTATCTTTATCACTGACTTTCCAAAAGAACTCTCACCTCTTGCAAAATCAAGAGAAGATGATCCTAAGTATGTGGAAAGATTTGAACCATATGTGGCTGGAAGAGAGATTGGGAACGCCTTTACTGAGTTAAACGATCCTTTCGACCAAAGGGAACGTTTTGAAGAACAAGTAAAACAAAGGGAAGCCGGAGATGACGAAGCCTTTATGATGGATGATGATTATATCCGTGCCCTCGAATATGGTCTTCCGCCAACTGGTGGGCTTGGGATTGGAATTGATCGATTGGTCATGTTACTCACTGATTCACATTCCATTCGGGATACAATTTTATTTCCACTGATGCGCCCAGAGTAGAATCCTCAGACATCTTCACTAGGGATAAAAAAACCTCTCCTAAACACTTAAGTTTTGGAGAGGTTTTTTATTGAAAGAGAGGTTTCTAAAACCTTACGGTATTAAAAATTGCCTGATTGATTCTTAACGTTTGTTAATATTGAGTTTTGGTTCCGATTCAATCACACGGATGAGTTTAGAGAGATTGGATTGGAATTTTGCCGTTTGGTCTCCATTCAATTGGTAATTGATGGTTTCCTTTCGATTTGTGTAACTGATGGTAATGTTTTGGTTTTCACCAATTTTTGGTAACATGTCTTGTGTGAGTGCCGAAGTGACAATGATGGTATCAGAATAATCAGTATTGGTCTTTTTTAAATTGTACCAAGTTTCTCCCAACTTTAATGATACACCAATGGGGATATCCACATCAAAGGTTCCAATTTCGTACAAAAGAAAATAATTGATTGCCCCAGTGCCATTATCTCGTTCTGCCTTAAAGTACACACAAGGGCGTTTTCCTGAGAATAACCATAGGTATTTTTGCATACAAATGTCTTTGGAAATCGCGGTTTGTTGCTCCAAGGTCGGTTCTGGGGTGACGACGAAGGCCTTACTCCCGGAACAGGAAACGAGGACCAAAAAAAGGAGGAAAATCGAGGAAATTCGGGTGAGTGAGAAGATTCTTTCCATGATACACCCAACCTTTTTCGAGATGCAAGGTTTGGCAAAGGAAAAAATCCTGTTCCTATGGTATCTTATCCCAAAGGAAAAATAAAAGTCCTACTTCTGGAAAACATCCACAAGGATGCATATGAACTTTTCCACCGAGATGGTTTTGATGTAACTCTCATCAAAGATGCGATGGAAGAAGACGAACTCATCCAAAAAATCTCTGATGTCCATATCCTTGGTATTCGAAGCAAAACAAACGTCACAAAAAAAGCATTAGAGAATGCGAAAAAATTAATGACGATCGGTTGTTTTTGTATCGGAACCAACCAAGTGGAATTGGAAGAAGCAGAAAAAAGAGCAGTTCCTGTATTTAATGCTCCATACAGTAACACAAGGTCAGTGGCAGAACTTGTTATCGCTGAAATCATCATGCTTGCAAGAAAAGCGTCTGACCAATCAAGGGATGTCCACCTTGGCAAATGGAATAAAATCGCAAAAGGTTGTTTTGAAGTGAGAGGGAAAACTCTCGGTATCATTGGCTATGGTCATATCGGAACCCAAGTATCGGTCCTTGCTGAATCCATGGGAATGCGAGTGGTATTTTATGATATCATCTCCAAACTCCCACTTGGTAATGCAACTGCCGCACATAGTTATGAAGAACTTCTGAAACAATCTGATTTCATTTCTTTCCATGTTCCCGAAACAGAAGATACCAAAAACCTATTCCGTAAGGAACACTTACCTCTCCTCAAAAATGGGGCTTATGTTTTAAACTTATCTCGTGGAAAGGTTCTCGAAATTGATGCACTTGTAGAAGGAATCAAATCGGGAAAAATTGCAGGAGCTGGTGTTGACGTATTCCCAGAAGAACCAAAATCAAATGATGATCCATTCGTAAGTCCACTCCAAGGACTTCCCAATGTGATTCTCACTCCGCACATTGGTGGTTCTACAGAAGAAGCGCAAAAAAACATTGGAACGGAAGTTGCCGAAAAATTATTAAAATTCATGAATAATGGTTCCACCACTTTTTCTGTGAACTTTCCAAACATTGAGTTGGGGAATTTAAAATCTGGTTACCACAGAATTCTGAATATCCACCAAAACCAACCAGGTTTCCTAAGGGACATTAACTCCATTATCTCCGATATGGGAGGAAATATCCTGACTCAAAACTTAAGCACCTCCGCAAACATTGGTTACTTGAGTATGGAAATCGATAAAAATTTGGGTGATGAACTAAAAGACAAAATCAAAGCACACAAACATTCGATACGCACTCGAATCCTTTACTAAACCAAAGGGAAGGATGAAATCAAAATGATTGAAATCCTTCCCATCTTTACGAACTCTCCCCTTTGCAACTTCACATATCTCATTTATTCCAACCGAACTGGTGAAGCATACTCTGTAGATCCCTATCATGCTCCACTCATCTTGGCACAGATTAAAAAAATGGGTCTAAAACTAAAAGGAATTTTGAATACACATGAACATGGTGATCATACAGAAGGAAATTTAGAATTAAAAGAAGAAACCAAATGTCTCATCTATGGGCACAAAAATGCCAAAGGAAAAATCCCTGGACTCGACGAAACATTAGCAGAAGGACAAATTTGTTTTTCAGTGGAAGGGGAATCCATTGAAGTTTGGGACACTCCCGGTCATACATTTTCTCATTTAAGTTTTGTACATAAAAATCCTAAAATCATACTTGGAATTTTTTCAGGTGATACATTATTCAATGTAGGTGTGGGCAATTGTTTCCGTGGTGGAGATCCAAATGCCTTGTATGAAACCATAAACAACCGTTATGCCAATTTACCTGACTCATGTCGTTTGTATCCAGGCCATGATTATTGGGAGAATAATCTGGCCTTTTCTAAACATATTGAACCCATTCACGAAGAGAGAGAATTGTTCCAAAAAACACTTACTCCTCATATGGTCTCAACCATCGGACTTGAAAAAAAATTAAGCCCATTCTTTCGACGTGATTCAAAATCCATAAAGGACCGACTAACAGAAATGGGAGAAACGGTCACAGATGATCGTTCTGTATTCTTACTCTTACGGAAACTGAGAGACCATTGGTAAAATTTTCATTTTACAAAAGGGAATCGACATTTTACTTTTAGTCAAATGACAATTCTTATCATCTGCCTCCTCGTTTCCATATTTCAAATTTATTTAGCTAAAGCTGTTGTTGCCGTTGCCATGTCCCGCGAAAGGAAAGGATATGACAACCACCATCCAAGGTTACAACAATCAAAACTCACTGGATGGGGTGGACGAGCTTATGGTGCACACCAAAATGGATTCGAAGCATTCCCAATATTTGCGATTGCCATCCTTCTCAATTTAATCGTTGAAGTAGATTTTTATTTCGCTGAAATCCTCGCACTCAGTTTTGTTTCCTTACGTTTTTTATACATTTACCTTTACGTTGCTGATTTTTCTTTTGCACGTTCTACCACATGGACACTTGCATTTCTTTGTAATATTGGATTGTATATCTTACCATTAGTGTATTAAGTTACTCTCATAAACCATTGAAACGAATTTCCATATTATTTCTACTTACGTTGGTATTTGGGTTTGGTTATGTACTTTTTTCTGAATCGTATGAAGCAGAAACGAGTGGTAAAAACCGAATCACCGATTTTCAAAAAGCAAAACGTGTTTTAAAACGGTTTTATGCAAAAGTGGGAAAGGATTTTTATTGTGGATGTGAGTTCGAAAAAGATGAAGAGGAACTCGGACGTTTTAGAATCAAACAAGATTCTTGTGGATTACAAGCAAGGAAAGATTCCAAACGACAATCCTACATCGAATGGGAACACATTGTTCCTGCTTATAGTTTTGGAAAAACAAGAGAGTGTTGGACCAAATCCAATTGTGAAGTTGGTGGAAAACTTTTAAAAGGAAGGAAGTGTTGTGGTGCAACAGATCCTGAATTTAATCTCATCGAAGCCGACCTCCACAACATCGTTCCCGTACCTGGCGAAATTAACGCTGACCGAGGCATTTTTCCTTTTGGAGAAATGGATGGAGAACCCAGGGAGTATGGACTTTGTGATTTTGAAGTGAACTTTAAAGAATCCATTGCCGAACCAAAACCAGACATCAGAGGAGACATTGCCAGGATTTACTTTTATATGGAATGGCGGTACCAAATTCCCATCCCGGAGGGAAAACGTAAACTCTACCAAACCTGGCACGAGAATGACCCACCAGATACCTTTGAGATCCGCAAAAATGAGATCGTAGAAAGACTCCAGAAGGTAAAAAATCCCTTCGTCGAAGGAGAAACTCCTAATTGAACCACCGAGTGGAAGTTTTGGTTTCAGAAAGGATGTTAATTTTGCCAAATCAAAGATAGCTTCATTTACAGAATTCAGGTGCTTTGGAGTCTGGAACCATTATGAAAGAATATGACATTTTGGTGGTAGGAGCTGGTGCTGGAACCAAACTTGTGACCCCTCCTTCTCTCATTGGCAAACGAGTGGTTGTCTTTGAAAAAGAGACGCCAGGGGGAACTTGCCTCAATCGAGGATGTATCCCTTCCAAAATGATCATTTATCCTTCTGAGCTGATCAGACTCCGAAACGAAGGAGAACGATTTGGGATCAATTTCCCAAAACCAACAACGGTTCCAGTCGAATCCATATTCCAAAGAGTGAACCAAACCGTAAAAGCCGATTCCGATTCCATTCCAATTGCGTATGAAAAAAATCCCAATATAGATTACATCCCTAAAAAAGTTTGGTTTAAGTCATCTAAAGTTCTCACAGATGGAGAAAACGATTACACCGCAAAACACATATTCATTGTTACTGGCACAAGACCCAAAATCCCAAACATTCAAGGATTGGAAAATACTCCCTATTGGACTTCTAGAGAAGCACTCTCCCCTCCTAAATTTCCAAAATCTTTACTCATTATCGGAGCTGGTTTTATCTCACTCGAACTTGGTGCTGCTTACCAAGCATACGGGTGCCAAGTAACAGGGATCACTCGAGGGGAAATCCTCCGGCATGTCGATGGTGATGTCAAAACCGAGTTAAGTAAACACTTACCCTTTCCGATCCACACTGATTTTCAATTCGAATCGGTTTCTTACCAAAACCAAAAATTCAAAGTCAGTGGAAAAACGAAAGAGGGAAATTTTTCCCAGTTCGAAGCAGATGAACTCCTCGTTGCCACAGGTATCAAACCCAATACAGAGGAATTACACTTAGAAAATACAAACATACAAGTTAACGAAGAAGGTTTTATCCAGGTGGATGGTACCTTACAAACTGGTGAACCAGGTGTTTATGCTTTTGGCGATGTGATCGGAAAGTATTTTTTCCGGCACAGTGCTAACTTTGAAGGAGAATACCTCTTTGAACATTTATTTGGTAATAAAAAAGACCAACCAGTTGTCTACCCTCCCATCCCTGAAGCTATTTTTACAAACCCACAAATTGCAAGTGTGGGAAAAACAGAGGAATCATTGATAAAGGAAGGGATCCCGTATTACAAAGGAATCAATCCCTATTCTTCCAGTGCGACAGGCATGGCAAGATTATCTAATTTAGGTTTTGTAAAGGTTTTAGTTTCAAAGGAAACCGAACAAGTACTTGGTGCCCATATCATTGGAGAGGAAGCATCCAATCTCATCCACCAAATACTGATGGGAATGTTTTTAAATGCTAAACTCGAAGACTATTTAGGAATGGTTTATATCCATCCAGCCATTTCAGAAATTACAAGGAATGCATTTCGGAAAGTTCGCGAACAAAAAATGAAAGAGGGAAAATCATGAAAAAATTTTTATTCAATCGTTTTGATAAGGATACCCTTAAGAAAAAAGTTTTGTTGGATACAAGAGAAAGACGGGTCATATCATTTTATCGTTATGTTAAAATTGAAAATCCATTGGAATTTCGGAATTTACTCTATGATTCTTTTGAAGACTTAGGAATCCTAGGAAGAATTTATTTAGCAAACGAAGGAATTAATGCACAATTTTCAATTCCAATTGAGAATGTCGAAAAATTACGTTCCTTTGTCGATTCGGTTCCGGAACTTAACAATATATATTTTAATGATGCAGTGGAAGATAAAAAGGAAAGTTTTATCAAACTAGCAATCAAAGTCAGAAAAAAAATTGTCGCTGACGGATTAGATGACTCTCAATTTGATCCTTCCAATGTGGGAACCCATCTTTCACCTCTTGAATTTCATAATGCATTGGATGAAGAAGGAGTCATTGTTGTTGACCTCCGAAACAATTATGAATCAGAAGTGGGTCATTTCGAAAATGCAATTTTACCAGATGTCGGAACTTTCCGAGAAGAATTACCTTTGGTCGAAAAAATTCTAGAGAATGATAAAGATAAAAAAATCTTACTTTATTGTACTGGAGGAATCCGGTGTGAAAAAGCAAGTGCTTACTTAAAATACAAAGGTTTTGAAAAAGTCCATCAGTTACGTGGAGGAATCATCAATTATGCGAAAGTTGTCCAAGACAATGGATTACAATCAAAATTCAAAGGCAAAAACTTTGTGTTTGATGACAGATTGGGAGAAAGGATTACTGATGATGTTTTAACCGTTTGTTATACTTGTGGCAAACCATCTGACCGTCACACTAACTGTGCTAATATAGGATGCCATGTCCTCATTGTACAATGTGAATCTTGTTCTGAGTCTTTACTTGGTTGTTGTTCCGACGAATGCAAAAACATTGTATCTCTTCCCGAAGAGGAACAAAAAAGACTAAGACAAGAACAAAGAAAACAACAGAAATACCCAACCCATCACCTAACAAGAAAATTAGTAGGAAAATAAATGAATCCCTTTGCGATTGAATTAAACGGACTTGAGAAAACATACAAAAACGGAGTGAAAGCACTTCGATCGATCGATTTAAAAGTCGAAACAGGAGATTTTTTTGCCCTACTTGGACCCAATGGTGCAGGAAAGTCTACCACCATCGGAATCTTAAGTTCCTTGGTGAATAAAACCAATGGCAAAGTTAAAATCTTTGGAGTGGATATAGATGAAAATCCAAATCTTGCAAAAACATTCATCGGAATTGTCCCGCAAGAATTCAACTTTGGGATTTTTGAAGCTGTAGAACAGATCCTCATCAACCAAGCAGGTTTTTATGGGATGCCACTGAGAGAGGCCAAAGACAAAGTAAAGTACTATCTAGATAAACTCTCACTTTATGACAAACGTAAATCAGCCGCCGGTACATTAAGTGGTGGAATGAAACGTAGGTTGATGATTGCAAGAGCTCTCATTCATGATCCAAAATTACTAATATTGGATGAGCCAACAGCAGGTGTGGACATTGAAATTAGAAGGTCCATGTGGGATTTTTTAAAAGAACTCAACAAAGAAGGTAAAACAATCATCCTTACCACACATTACCTAGAAGAAGCAGAATCCCTTTGTAAAAATATAGCAATCATTGATAAGGGAGAAATTGTCGAAAATACATCGATGAAAAAACTCTTACAAAGATTGGACAAAGAAACCTTCATCATCGATTTAAAAAAATCTTTTAAAACAAAATCAAACTCTAAACGTTTCAACTGGCTTTGGTTAGATGACCATAGTCTAGAAGTTCAATTGGACAAAAAAACCTCAGTAAATGATTTATTTGCCGAACTGACAAAACATAAGATGGAAGTTTTAAGTTTGAGAAATAAATCAAATCGTTTAGAAGAATTGTTTTTATCACTTACAGGAAAAAACTAATCATGTGGAAAGAAAACTTAACGGCACTTAAAACCATCGTTCGAAGAGAATGGATTCGAATCATTAGAATCTGGGTCCAAACCTTAATCCCACCCGTGATCACAATGGCACTTTATTTCCTTATTTTTGGGGAACTTGTTGGTAGACAAATTGGCAAAATCGGAAATTTTACTTACATCGAATTCATTGTTCCCGGACTTATCATGATGAGTGTCATAACCAATTCCTATAACAATGTTGTTTCTTCCTTTTTTTCCAGTAAGTTCCAAAAAAATATCGAAGAACTTTTGGTATCACCCACATCTCCTTATACCATTGTTTTAGGTTATACGTTTGGTGGAGTGGTGCGAGGTCTTTTTGTCGGAATTTTGGTAACTCTCACTTCCTTATTTTTTACAAATCTTCAATTCCAACATCCCATCATCATCTTTTTTACAGTCATCCTAACATCGATTTTATTTTCACTTGGAGGATTTTTTAATGCTCTTTTTGCAAAAAAATTTGATGATGTTACAATCATTCCCACTTTTATCCTCACTCCATTAACTTACTTAGGTGGTGTGTTTTATTCTGTCAAAAATTTACCTGAATTTTGGCAAACCGTCTCATATCTAAATCCGATTTTGTATATGGTGAATCTTTTCCGATATGGATTTATCGGGATAACGGATGTAAATTTAATTTTTTCTCTTAGTTTTATCCTATTTCTTTGTGCTCTTTTATTTTTACTCAATGTTAGGTTAATGAAAATTGGTTATGGAATTAGAAACTAAACAAACTAGAAAAGATCGAATGGAACAAGTTTTGAAGGAGTTTTTCCTTCCCACAGAACTTTCTGTACTCGATGTATCATGGGAACATGCGGGTCACCCTGGTATGACCAAGGATTCCAAGGAAACCCACTTTCGGATCAAAATGGTATCACCCAAATTCCACGGAAAGTCAACGGTGGAACAACACCGAGAAGTTTATTCGCTACTCGGACCTGAATTTAAAAAAGGCCTCCATGCTCTAGAAATGGATCTATCCTCGCCCAATTAGGAGTCTAATTTGTATGGTAAAACCAACACTCATCAGCTTCAAACTTTGTCCGTATGTGCAACGCTCAGTGATTAACCTATTAGAAAAAAAAGTAGATTATGAAATCAAATACATTGATTTAGCAAATAAACCAGATTGGTTTTTAAAAATTTCACCTTTTGGTCGGGTTCCGGTGCTTGTAGTGGGAGACGAAGTGTTGTTTGAATCTGCGGTGATTAACGAATATTTGGATGAAACAAACCTTCCGAGCCTCCATCCAAAAGACCCATTGGTAAAAGCAAAACATAGAGCTTGGGCAGAATTTGCAAGTGCCTTACTGGTTGACCAATATTTATGGACCATGTCAAAAGATGAGGCAGAATCCAACAAAAAAAGGGACGAAATTCTTTCGAAATTTAAAATCTTAGAACCAGTTTTACCCAACCCAAAAGATGGAAAGTTATTCTTTGCAGGTGATTCCATGCACTTGGTTGATACTGCCTATGCACCTTTTTTTATGCGTTTGGATTTTCTAAAATCAAAGGGAGCCGAATATGATCTAGTAAGTGGATTTCCAAAAATTCAAATTTGGAGTGATACACTACTTTCTTTACCATCAGTAAAGAATTCTGTTTTACCAGAAGTGCCAAAAGAATACATTGAATTTATCAAAGCCCACAACTCATGGTTGGGAGGAAAATTGTAGGATGACCATTCCAGAAATCCAAAAAAAAATCGAAGAGGGTTTGCCAGGTTGTACTGTCGAAATTTTAGATCCTTACCGTGACGGCGTACATATCAAAGCGGTTGTCACTTACAAAGGATTTAATGGTAAGGGTCTTATTGAACAACACCGTATGGTGTATGCTACTTTAAAAGAAGAATTAAAAGAAGAAATCCATGCATTAGCATTGGAAACAAGGAGTGAATAATAATGGAACAAGAGTTAAAAGATAAAATTGAATCGTTAATCAAATCGGAAAAGGTTTTTCTTTTTATGAAAGGAACCCCTGAAATGCCACAATGCGGATTTTCTGCAGGTGTGGTGTCAACCTTAAAACAACAAGGGATTCCATTTGGTTCTTTTAATGTTCTTTCCGACATGAAAGTCAGAGAAGGAATTAAAGAATACACCAATTGGCCAACCATCCCTCAACTTTATATCAATGGTGAATTTGTTGGTGGTCATGACATCACGGTGCAAATGGCTCAATCTGGGGAACTCAAAAAAAAAGTAGGTTAATCCCATGATCCGTCTCTACCAATATGACTCCTGTCCTTATTGTTACCGTGTTAGGCAAGCCATACACACACTAGGTTTGACAGAAGGTAAGGACTATATTTTGGTAGAGGCAAGGTATGGCACACAAGGCAGGGACGAAGTCATCAAGTTAGGTGGCATTTCACAAGTCCCTTTCCTTGTTGACGGAGAGACAAAAATGTATGAATCTCTCGACATCATCGACTACCTTCGAAACAAATTTACGTAAATCCTAATAAATCGAGAATTTTATCACCAACAGCTCTTGGTGTTCCTGCGTATGGAAATTCATGGATGTACAACACAGGATTAAAATTAATTTCTAATACCGCATAATGTTCCGGATTTGGTTTTTCCGTAATCGCACTGGAGATGATATCAATCCCACAAATCACCGCAGAAGCTGCCTTTGCTGCATTTAAAGCAATAGTTTTAAACTCTGGGTGAACCAAATCAGTTACATCGATAGAATCACCACCAGTTGATATATTGGAATTTTTTCTTAAAAATACTTGTTCCCCTTTTTTCGGAACCGAGTCGAATGTTAATCCATAATCAGAAATAACTAAACTTTCCGTTTCTGACATTTGGATTTTTTCTAAAGCAGTGATATGACCTTCCCCACGTCTAGGATCTTTGTTTTTTGTTTCAATGAGTTCCTTAATGGTATGAATACCATCCCCTACCACATTCGCAGGAACGCGGTTACAAACCGCCACCACTTCATCACCTAATACTAAAAAGCGGTATTCAGGACCTTCTATAAATTCTTCAACAATGATTGAATTCGAAAATGAAAAGGCTTGTTTGACAAAAAAAGTGAATTTTTCCAAAGAATCATTTGGATTCGATATACCAATTCCAATTCCAAAATTGGTTGTGACAGGTTTTATCACTTTTTTTTTAGATAAAAAAACCGGATAATCCAACAAGGCGTCTTCAACTCGGGAATAATCTTTGCCAATAGGAACTCTAACTTGGCTTTCACTTAACACTAGTTTGGAAGCAATTTTATTTTCCATGACCAAATAAGTCATCAAACTATCCAAACGTGTTTTGCTAGCTTCTTTTACAAATTCTGAATGATTGCCTTTGACCAAACGTAAAAAATTTTCCTTACGATCGATTACTTCTACTCCGATTCCTCTACTGATTGCATCACGTATGATGATTTGAGTCGATATTTCTAAGTCTTCCCAACCTGGTAATAATGGTTTTGGTTCTGTCACGTTAAACCTCACTACAAAGTTTTAGCGGTTTAATTTGTATGGGTTTTTGGTTTTTTTTAAGGTGGCTTCCTTCTAAGGTTTCGATTTTTTTCTGTTCATATATCGATTGTTCACTTAGGTCTTCGTAATATTTGATACGATTGGGAGAAAGACCCACTTGTAAAAGTTCAGCTTTATGTGATTTGGCAAGTGCCAGACCAAATTCTCGGAAACTCGTTTTATGGATCTTCAAATCCAACTCAGACATGGTTGCACCAAGGAAGGAAGGATCATCCCATTTTTCCCATTGTGTTTCCCAAGACCGACTAAAAGGTCCATTCGCATTATTATCATCTAAAAGGTCAGCGATCGGTTGTAAGTCGACAAAAAGTTGGTGTACCATGTCTCGAAGGAGAATCTCTTTTCCAAATAAAAAAACCTTTGTCTCTGGTTTTCGGCCGAACCAAGTTGTGAGTTCTTGGTTTTTTCTCCAATTTGCCATTTCAATCGCATCAGCTTTTGGAGAATCGTTTAACATACAGTATAGGAGAACCATATGAAGGAAATAAAGTCTTGTTTCTTCTACACCAATCGCTGAAAAAGGATCCAAATCAAGAAGTCTTAATTCCAGGTATTCGACTCCACGTTCCATCAGTGCATCTACAACTCTTTCCTCACCTTTTGGAACTTGTTTTGGCCTAACCAGTGAGTAATATTCATTTTCCAATTGTAAAACAAAGTCATTCAATTGATTGGTTGGTTTGGTGTTAAATTTTTTGTAAGGTGCGTATGATTTAGAAACAACTTGACACATGTCCGATGCATATTCCTTTAAGGAATTCACGGAAATTGGGTATTTGCCTTGCACTTTACTAGTATAACCTATATTCGATAACCGTAAAGTAGTGGAATATGGAGCATTTAATGTTTTTGAATCTAACTTGCGTAAGTTTTTGAATGCACTCGGAGAGTCAATGAATGTAGAATCTGTTAAACTAGAAGATCCAAACAAATACAAAAGTGCTGGTGAAATCCGATAAAAATTACGAATGGTATCAAAATAAATTTGTGATTTTGTTTCTTTGGTCAGTGGTTTTTGAAATCTTTTTTCAGAAACTACTGACAACATACAAGTATCAAAGGATACGTTGTAATGGACTCCCGAAATGGTTTGCATTTTTTTTCCGTATCGATGCCCCAATCCATTTCGATAAATTGTTTTTTTTCGCCCTTCATTTGAAGTTCCGTACTGACCAACTTCAATTTTATTCTCTTTAGGCAAAACAGGTGGCATACTAAATGGCCACAGGTATTCGTTTCCTAAATTTTTAGCTGTAAATGCATGGAGTTCAGTGAGTTCATTCAGGGCATCGGGAATGGTTTTATGTATGTTAGTTGCATATTCAATTTGAGCCTCTGCAAAATCGGTTTTAATGAGAGGATGAGTTAAACTAGAACCTAACGATTTTGGATGAGGTGATTGTGAAAAAAATGCTTTTTCATCTACTCGCACACTTTCTCTTTCTAAACCATGTTTGGCACTGAGTAGACAATCTTTGTATTCCTTTGAAAAAAGGGAAACAGTTGAATTTTTCTGTTTTGATTTTAATAATTTTGCTTTCATCGACTAAAAACCTAATGGAACACCTTCCCCTTTCGGGTCAGAAACACCTATGAGTTTTTCTCCTTCTTTTGACACAACAAATACTTTCGCACGGTGCCTACCATATTGGACTTGGTAAAAGAGAAGTTCCGTTTCAGGAAACGTTCCTTTTAATTCAGGATCCAAAAATAATGTATCAGGTTGGTATTGGTGGTGGATGCGTGGAAAAGAAACACTTTCATATAAGTTTCGTTTTTGAATCAAATAATGATACAAAGTGTTAAAAATGGAGGTTGGAATTTGAGACCCACCTGGAGCACCAATGACTAACTTTGTATTTCCATTTGGTTCCATTAGAATGGTTGGGCTCATACTCGAAAGAGGTGTTTTTCCTGGGCTTATCGCATTTGCTTTCGAACCAACAAGTCCATATAGATTTGGAACTCCAGGTGCAATGGAAAAATCATCCATCGTATTATTCAAAACAAGACCAGTTCCAGGAACCATTTGGATGGCACCAAAAATTCCATTGATGGATTGTGTGGAAGAAACGGCATTCCCTTCCTTGTCCATCACAGAGATATGAGTGGTATTATAAGAATCCTTTGGTTCAACCGGTTTTTGAATGGTTTTCCAATTTCCAGACACTACCTTTTTTTCGATTTCATTCACTTCTTCTTGGATATAAGGTAAGGAGATTAGTTTCGTAACAGGCACTTCTGTAAAATTTGGATCTCCACCTAACTCAGCTCTGTCTCTGTAGGCAACACGCATTGCTTCCGTGATTTGAATCATTTCTCCCACTTGGCCTTTGGGAAAGGATTGGCGTTTTGCCATCTCCGTTTTTAATAACATCAATGTAACCAAATGTACACCAGAACTAGGAGGGGGCATAGTCAACATTTGGTATCCCCAAACAGAACTACTCAACGGTTCCAGCTGTTTGACTTGGTATTCTTTCCAATCTTCTTCACTGATGAATCCATCGAATTCTTTGTAATATTCAGTGACTAACCTTGTTGTTTCACCATCGATCCATTCTTTCTCTTCATTTTCAGCAATCCGGCTTAACGTTTGGAACAAATCAGTTTGAACCAAAAGTTCCCCTTCCCGAATGGGACGGTTGTCTATCCCAAAAACCTTTTGCATCGATGGATTCATATTTGGCCAAACTTTAGCGATTACATTGGCTAAATCTCCATACACGGCAAAACCATTTTTCGCATAACGCATAGCAGGTGCGAGTACATCTGTGATGGGAAGTTTTCCATGTTGTTTTTGGATTTTCAGAATTCCTTGAACATTTCCAGGAACTCCGGCACTAAATGGACCTTTGCTAATTTTTTCAATATCGGCAGATCCATCAGATTTTGTATAAAAAGAAGCAATTCCTTTCTTTGGAGAACGTTCTCGGAAATCATAGGCCCATTTCCCTTTTTTGGGTAGGTATACAATTGCAAATCCGCCGCCAAGTAACCCAGTCGATTGTGGTCTTAAAACGGAGATGGCAAAACTTGCGGCAGCAAAAACATCCACAACATTTCCACCTTGTTTCCATACTTCAACCCCAGCTTGGGAAGCAAGAGGATGGTCGGTTGCTATCATAAACTCACGACCAATCAATTCATAACGATCTCTTTTAAGTGAGGCACCTTGGATCTGAGGCAAGGAAGAAGATAACTCATCGGTTTTCTCTTTGGTATCTAAAAACGTTTGGATCGTTTCACAGCTACCTAAGGATAAAACTCCGCAGAACAGAAAGAGATAGAATCTCTTTTTGCCAAAAAATAAACTCAATCGAATATCCCCATTTGCATTTTCGCTTCTTCACTTGCCATAGATCTTGGTTCCCATTTTGGGTTCCAGACAACATGTACAACCACTTCTGAAATTCCTTCCACGCGTAGTGCATGATTTTCAATGTCTTGTTTCATTTGTGGACCAGCTGGGCATGCAAGAGAAGTATATGTCATTGTGACTTCTGCTTTTTCCCCTTCCACTTTTACATCATAAATCAATCCAAGTTCAACAAGAGAAATGCCAATCTCAGGGTCTTCGACAGATCGAATACTATGATAAACTTCCCACTCTTTTTCTGTTTCAGGATCTCGGATCATGGTTTACCTCAATGATTTTTAATAGAGTTTGCCAGGGCAAAAGGGCACAACGATAACGACTTGGGTGAGTTTTCACATTCCGAAAGAATGTTATCTCTTCTAAATCTCCAAACAAGGAAGTTTCATCTCCCTCTAAAAAATTTTTACGTTCACTCAAGTAAGAAAGGAACTTATCTTTTTGCAATTCAGTTTGGTGTTTGAATAAAAAACCAATAGAAGCCGAACAAATCGAACAGGATTCACCAGATACACCTAAAATTCTGATACTATCCTTACCTTCTTCTCGGTAATACAATTTCACTTCATCCCCACATAAGGGATTCAATGACGAAACTTCTAAAACAGTTTCCTTTGGTTTCTGCCACAGAGCATAGGATTTCCATTTTAGAAAATCTTGGTATGTATTATTTTCTGACGACACGACCAAATATTGATTTTACCTTCTCAATGGATTTTATGAGAACATCAATGTCTTCTTTTGTATTATAAAAATAAAACGATGCCCGACAGGTTCCAGGGATTTGCAGCTGTTTCATGAGAGGTTGGCAACAGTGGTGTCCCACACGGATGGCCACTCCTTCTTCATCTAAGATGGACCCAACGTCATGTGGGTGGATTCCTTCCAAGGTGAAGGAAATAACACCACCACGTTTGTCCAAATCCTCTGTGCCGTAAAGGGTAAGACCACCAATCTTTTGAAACCGTTCCAAAGCATATTCGGTTAACATCCGTTCGTGGTTTTTGATATTTTGCATTCCTACTTTTTGTAAATAATCCAAGGCATGAGAAAAACCAATCACACCAGCTATGTTTGGAGTACCTGCTTCTAATTTAGCAGGAAGTGCTGCGTAAGTAGAACTTTCCAATTCCACAGACTCAATCATATCACCCCCACCTAACCAAGGTGGCATGGCTTCTAAAATTTCTTCTTTCCCAAACAGTACACCAACTCCAGTAGGACCAAGCATCTTGTGGGCAGAAAAAGCATAAAAATCCACATCTAAATCCACTAAGTGAATGGGCATATGACAAGCCGCCTGCGCACCATCAACGAGTACTTTGGCGCCAACTTGCCTTGCCCGATCAATGATCTTTCGTAGATCATGAACTGTTCCAGTCACATTTGACATTTGACTAATTGCCACAATTTTTGTTCGTTTAGTGATGATTTCACTTAACTTTGATAAGTCGTAGGTTGTATCAGGTAGGATTGGAATGAATTTTAAAAATGCTTTTTTTTCACGAGCCAACATTTGCCAAGGAACTAAATTGGAATGGTGTTCTTGGACAGATAAAACAATCTCATCCCCTTCAGAGACATTGACCCGTCCATAAGTTTGTGCCACTAAATTGATGGCATCTGTTGTTCCCCGGGTGAAAATAATAGCCTTTGCACATTGTGCTTGGAAAAAATGGGATGTTTTGATCCTTGTTCGTTCAAAAAGTTCAGTGGCATGTTGGGAAAGATAATACACACCCCGATGGATGTTTGCATTTTCTTTCACATAATAGTCATTTGTTGCCTGAATGACACTGAGCGGTTTTTGCGAAGTTGCTCCATTGTCTAAGTAAACAAGAGGTTTCCCGTTCGGCATTGCCTGAGAAAGGATCGGAAAATCTTTTCGAAGTTGGTAAGGGTCCAAACTCATACAGACTCCAAATCCACTTCTAAGTCTTCTCCATTCACCTTCGTCGGGAATATAGTGAGTGGTTCTGTGGCTGGGAGAGCCAAAACACTCCCATTTCTGATATCAAATTTTGCAAAATGGCGAGGGCATGTGATGACACAACCTTCCAACTTTCCGCAGGAAATTTCTTCACCATCGTGAGTACAAGAATCTTCAAAGGCATAGTATTCGTTTTCCCATTTTGTGATCACAACGGAAAAATGTCGGGTTTTGATGACAGTTAACTTACCTTCTTCAATTTCCCCAATGGAAACTAATTTTTTAAAAGCCATCATTTCCCTCCCACGAGAATGGTATGAATGGAAGATTCCAAATCCAGTTTTACATCCTCTTGAAATCCAATTGAATGTATGGTCTCTCCATAAAAGGCAGTCACAAGTAGTGATTTAGATTCTTCAGGAGTCAATCCTCTCGATAATAAATAAAAGTATTGTTCTTCATCAATGTCACCAACGGTGGCCCCATGGGTACAAGAAACATCTTCTGCGAGTACTTCCAATTTTGGATTTGCTTCTGCTCTAGCTTTTTTGTTTAAAGAAAGATTAAATGATTCCTGGTGAGCCACTACCTTTTTTAAGTTAGGTGGAATGATCAGATTTCCTGTAAATACATGATGGGAACGATCAGTCACGATAGCCTTATAAGTAATTTTACTTGTAGTATGGTCTGCATGGTGGTGCATTTCCATATCCAAATCCTTTAAGTTTCTCTTCCCTAAAGCAGAAACCCCATCCACAGTCACTTCTGCACCTTTGCCTAATAAATGAGAGTGTAATAATAATTTAGAACGGAATCCACCAAATGGAAAATGATGGTATTTGACTGATGTATTATCTTTAGATAGTAAAAGCACAGTTCGAAATTGGACTAAGTCTTCATCATAATTCTCTTCATCCAAAATCTCAACTTGTGAATCTTTGTCTGAAATAAAAACGTCAATTCCTGTTTGCAAATGGAGTGAATCTGACTTGTGGTTTGATTGTGTTTTTAAATGGATTTGTGAAAATTTCCCTTTGGGAACATAAAAAATTCGGAATGAAAATTTTGGTTCATCACCTAATGATGAATCAATTGGAGTTACTAAGCCATCTTCACAAATGAAAAACTCAATGCCTGGTGATTGTAAAACAGAGAGATAACTAAAATAATCCTTTGGTAAGTATTGTTGTATCAATGCGAAAATTTCATCAAGGATCGTTTCACTCACCAAATCCTTTTCAACGGAATTTGAGGAATCCTCAATCTTTGTCTTTTTCTCTTGGGGGTCAAATCCCAGTTCCTTCCAATCTAGAGCACTGATCGGAAATTTACGATAGGATTCCTCTTTTTCAGTGGGAAGAGATAATGTTTCCCAAGTTTGTATGAGAGAACGACAAAACTGATTTCGCTTTTTTGGATCGATGGTAAACTGTTGTTTATTGAGTAAGGAATTCATTTGACCCCTTCTCTCTCCAATATCCAATCATAACCTACTTCTTCTAATTTGAGTGATAGGTCTTTTCCACCTGTTTCCAATATCCTTCCATCAGCAAACACATGGACAAAATCAGGCACAATGTAGTTCAACATCCTTTGGTAATGTGTGATGAGTAAAATCGATCTCTCTGGATTTCTGTTTGCATTGATCCCTTCAGATACAATTCTAAGGGCATCGATATCTAAGCCAGAATCAGTTTCATCTAAAATCGATAACACAGGTTTTAGTAAACTCATCTGTAAAATTTCAGCTCGTTTTTTCTCTCCACCAGAGAATCCATCGTTCACATAACGTCCGATAAACGACTGAGGGACTTCCAAAAGATCCATTGCAGTTTTTAATTCTTGTTTGAATTCTTTGACAGGGAGTTCTTTTCCCCGATGTGCTTTTAAAATGGATTTTAAAAAATTCCCGATGGTGACACCTGGAAGTGCTGTTGGGTATTGGAACGATAAAAATAAACCTAATCTTGCCCTTTCGTCTGTAGAAAGTTTTAAGATCGATTCTCCTCGAAAGAGGATGTCCCCTGAAGTAACATTGTATTTTGGATGGCCGAGGATCACATTGGAAAGGGTACTTTTCCCGGAACCATTGGGCCCCATGATGGCATGGACTTCTCCTGCTCCGATGGTTAAATTGACCCCTCGGAGGATCTGTTTGTCTCCGACATTGGCATGTAGAGATTTGATTTCGAGAATTGCGGACAAGGTGGTATCCTGTTTTTTTATATTTAGAATGATTCTATATTATAGACGAATCCCTACTACCAGGAAAATCGACCACTCAAAAAAAACAAGATTCTATTCCGACCAACTCACCTGTGCCACAAGGATCTTCCCTGCCATGAGAGAAAAGGTAAAGATAACATACTGATTCTGGTTGTTGATGTCATAAAGAGGGTATGTCACTCCCCATTTTTTGCGAAACCGCTCCGATTCCTCTTTGTGTTTCAAAAAATAAGGTTTCCAAGCGTAGTTGTTTCCAATTTGCCTAGACCGTTCCAAATACCCACCATTCATCCGATCCAAATCATAGGTTGGTGTGATTTGGTATCCTTCCCCGTCACAGACAAATACCTTTAAAATCTCTCGTGGAAGGGAACCAAGGATTTGTCCAAACCGGTAGGGGAAATCTTCTTCACTCGAATCAGAGAGTTCATAAAACAAGTCTTGTAATTGGTCGATGATCTTTTGTTCTCGGATTCCCTTTTCCCGAAGTTCACGAGAACGAACACTGGAAAAGTTTTCGAGGACAGTTTTCATCTTGTCGGAGAACGTATTGCGGTTGAGAAAATGTGGGTTCGGAGTTGAAAAATAAAACCCTTGGAGGAGATTGGCACCCATGGAAAGGGCAAGGTTCACCTCTTCCTCTGTTTCAATCCCTTCAAATAGGAGTTGGCTTCCTAATTTCTGGGACATCTCTGAGATGGCTCCGAGAACTTGTTTGAAAGAGTTTTTATTTAAACTTTCCCTCATGATGCGGATGTCCACTTTCATGATGTCGGGGTGCAAATACCCAATGCGTTCTAAATTGGAAAAACCAGTCCCCAAATCATCGATGGCAATTTTTAACCCATAATCCCTGAAAATTTGGACAATTTGAATGAGCCTTTCGATCGAACCATCAAATTCGTCTTCCGTGATTTCAATCACCACCTGGTTACGATCAATCCCATACTTTTCGATGAGTTGGATGATATGGAAATTTTCTGCAAATAAATCAGTATGGTGCACCCGAGAGAGGAAATTGGGCATCATATTGAAGAATAGTTTCGTGCGAAGGTTACTTTCCTTTAGGGTTTGGACCGCCTTCTCTCGCAAAATCCTGTCAATATTGTAAATCGGAACTGGGTCATGTTCTCGGTTATGGAAAAGCCCACCTAAAGAATGGTAGGTGTTCTCTTCTGGGTTGAACTGGCGGCCGAGGACTTCGTAGGCTGAAATGGAGCGATTGATGGCATTGACGATGGGTTGGAAATGTGGGACAAAGTATGTCTCGTTCCAAAACTGGTTTCCTTCCGTTGATTCCGTTGTGAACATGGTTCCCTTTCTTCCAACTTAGAACTAAGTTCAAAACTGGCAAGAAAAATTCCACATTTTTGGAACCATTTAGACCTATTTTAGGCAAACTAAATCCATATTTGTGTCATTTTTGACTCAAATAGAATACCCATCCGGGATGGCAGAGTGCCTTGGGACTACGATGATCCCATCACGGATCCGGATGTAATCATCTTCGTACTCTTGTAAGTTTTGTTCGTTTAACAGCCGAACGTTGGCACCGATCGCACAATCCTTATCGACAATTGTCCGTCGTATTTCACAGTTAGGTCCAATCCCAATAGGGATTTTTCCTGATTTACGATCAAAGTACCCGTAATGGTCAAGACCCATAATGATGGAATCGTAGATTTTTGTCCCAGAAGCAATGAGCTGCCTCACCCCAATGATGGATCTGTGCACCTCACATTGGTTAAGGATGGTACCTTCCGAAATGAGGGCCTGGTTTACCACCGCCTGATTGATCTTTGACGGTGGAAGTGCCCTCGCCCTTGTATAAATCGGGGTTTTCTCTAAATACAAATTGAATTTAGGGATATGATCGGTTAACATCAAATTGGCTTCATAGAATGCTTTGATGGTTCCGATGTCCTCCCAATAACCGTCGTAAGTATACGCTTTTACTTTTCGTTCTTTTATCGCCTTTGGTAAAATTTCCTTACCAAAATCTGCCATATTACGGTCTTCCAATACATCGATTAACGTGGATGTGTTGAAGATATAAATTCCCATGTTTGCAAGGAAGGCACCGTTTTCCGTACGGCAAGATTCTACCTGAGAAAGGTCCTGCGGTTTTTCAATGAATTCCTGGATGGTACCACCAACCCCGGCTTTGACAATGCCCAGCCCATAAATTTGGTCTTCCGGGATTGCATTGGTTGCCACAGAAATTTGGGTTTCCGGATCCATCAAATGGCTCTGCATAAAATCCGCAAGGTCCATATTGTAAAGTTGGTCACCAGAAAGGATGAGGACATACTTTGGTTTTTGTTCTCGAATGTAAGGTAATACCTTTCTTACGGCATCGGCAGTACCTTCGAACCAATTGGCACTTGATACGGTTTGTTCCGCAGCAATGATTTCTACAAAACTTTTTTGGTGGATATTGTTAGTGGCATACGTTCTGTTAATATGGCGGTTCAACGAATACGAGTTAAACTGTGTTAGGATAAATATCTTTTCGAATCCACTGTTCAGGGAATTGGAGATGGGAATGTCTATGAGTCTATACTTTCCACCAAAACTCACGGCGGGTTTTGATCGTTTTTCAGTTAAAGGCAGTAACCTTGTTCCCTTTCCCCCACCGAGAATAATTGTGAGGACTTCATCTTTTTTGAGAATAAAATCAACACAGTCTATTGAGTCTTCTTGGAATCGCATACCAATCCTTATAATTGTATTTGACGAAAAAGCAAGAAAAGGAAACGAAAGATTCTAATTTTTTAATAGAGCTTCTAAGATTTGTTTGCCGTCCATTTTTCCAGTAAAAGGATTCATTGCTCTTTCAGGATGAGGCATCATTCCTAATACATTTCCTTTTTCATTACAGATCCCAGCGATGTCATGTAAGGATCCATTTGGGTTTTCCCTGTAACGAAACACAACTTGTCCATTTTTTTCTAATCGTTCTAAAGTTTCTGCATCAGCAAAGTATGCACCTTCTCCATGAGCAATTGGGATGGAAAGATTCCCTTGGAAATGTTTTGCAAAACCATTTTCTTGTACTGGAACAAGTTCCACATCTTTGCATATGTATTTTAAAGTTCGATTGTGTAAAAGTGCACCAGGAAGTAGTCCCGATTCGGTAAGGATTTGAAACCCGTTACAAACTCCAAGAACCTTTCCCCCTTTGTTCGCATACTTCACAACCGATTCCATGGATGAACTGAATTTTGCCATAGCACCGCAGCGTAAGTAATCTCCAAAGGAAAACCCTCCAGGTAAAACAACCAAATCAGGAACGTCATCAAAGGATTCTTTGTACCAGGTATAATTGACATCTGCCTGGAAATAGTCATGTAATACGGATCCAACATCTTTATCACAATTGGAACCAGGAAAGGTGACTACTCGAACTTTCATTGGGATTCAACCACCAGTTTGTATGTCTCAATCACTTGGTTTACAAGGACTGATTCACAAATTTCCTTCGCGATGGACTCGGCTTCTTTTAAGGAAGAGGCATTGAGTTTGAGTTCAATGTATTTTCCCACACGTAAGTCCTGGACTTGCCCTTTTCCTTGGTCATGAAGGGTACGGAGCACTGTTTGGCCTTGGGGATCAAGGACGGATTCTTTGAGGGTGACATTTATTTTTGCGACAAACATATATTGATTTTATCTTCCAATTCCAAGTATTTTTTACGTAGTTCCTGAATCAAGGATTCGGGGAGTTTAGGGGGTGGTGGATTTTTATCCCAAGAGGTGGATTCGAGCCAATTTCGTAGGATTTGTTTATCAAAACTGGCTGGAGTTTTCCCAAGGGCATAGGTTGACGCATCCCAATACCGGGATGAGTCAGGTGTCAAAATTTCATCGATGAGAACTGGTTCCCCCTCAATCAGGCCAAATTCAAATTTGGTATCACAAAGAAGGATCCCTTGTTTTGCCATCAATTGGTGGGCTTTTTCGTAAAGGTGGAGGGAGATCGTTTTTACTTTTTGGAATAAATCGGAACCCACTTCTTTTTCCATTGTGCTCTCACTGACATTTTCATCATGGCCAGAATCATTTTTCCTCGCGGGAGTGAAAATGGGTGTGGGAAATTGGTAGGATTCTTGCAAACCCTTGGGGTAAGCTGTCTCGGCAATGGTTCCCAATTGTAGGTATTCCTTCCAAGCAGAACCTGTAAGGTATCCACGAACCACACATTCAAAATCAATTCGTTTTGCTTTTTTCACAAGGACAGAACGACCAATCAGGTTTGGTTCATCTTGATAAGGTTTTGGAAAACGGGAAACATCATCTGTGATCAGATGGTTGTTTATATCCGAAAAATAACGAAACCATTGGGTGGAAATTCGAGTGAGGACCTTTCCTTTGTCTTCTACTGGTTCGGAAAATACAACATCAAAGGCAGAAATTCGATCCGTTGCTACAAGTAGTAACTCAGAGCCAAGATCATAAACATCTCTCACCTTTCCTTTGTAATGGGGAGTCGGGATCATAATTGTATACACACCATTGCCATATCGTCATTTGGAGTGGAAGTTCCACAAAACTCTAATATTTGATTTTGAACCGTGGGAAGGATATCCCCACCAATACTAACAGATTTTTGAAAAATATCACGCATGCCCTCTTCCGTGATGTATTCCATTTTGGAATTCATTGCTTCACTTGCCCCATCCGTATACATAAAAAACTTGGATCCTTGTTTTAAAGCGATCGATTGCACTTCGTCATTAGTAATCATATTGATTCCCATAATCATAGGACTCATCCCCTTTAATAATTTGGTTTCACCATCCATGTAAATGATGGGTGCTGGATGACCACCGTTGATATAGGAAAGTTTTAAGTCTTGATCAATGATCGCATAACAAAAAGTAATAGCATAATCTTCTGGAAGTACAAGTTCCATATTCTTACGAAGGTGAGAAACACGTTCTTTCAATCCCATATTGGGAACTAAGTTGAACAATTGCATTTTGAACATAGCACCAATAAGAGCTGCACTTGGACCATGCCCTGAACAGTCAGCAATCACAATATGAAGTTTTTTTTCTTCAATCCAAGTATCGACAAAATCCCCACCAATTTGTAAATATGGATGGAAAAGTGTCTGGGCTTTGATTCCGTTCCAAATAAAACTTTTTTCCGGGATCAGTTGGTCTTGCACACGCCTTGCCGTTTGCAGTTCTTTTTCGTATCTACTTTTTTGTTGGTAAAGTTCGTCCTGTAAATCTTTCAAACGGATCACAGAATGAATTTTTGCAACTAACTCTCGTTTATTGAAAGGTTTATTTATAAAATCATCACCACCATTTTTCATGGCTTCCTGGAATCCAACTTCACGATCGATAGAAGTGATAAAAAGAATGGGCAAAAGTTTAAACTGATCCATCTCCCGAAGTTCACGACAAAAGGAAAAGCCATCCTGTTCTGGCATATTGACATCTAATAATAAAGTATCAATGCGAGTATTGAGTAAAACCAAACGTGCTTCTTCTGCTGAATAGGCTGTATATGTCTTAAAACCTTCTTGGGATAAAAGGTATTTGAGAAGTTCCACATTTTCAGGAACATCATCAACAATGAGAATAGTATGTTGTGACTCTTTTGTTTCCATTTTTCAATTAATTGAATTCGGACCGTAGGTGATTTTTAATTTCTTGGATTTTTTCGTTTCGATTCGAAAGGAAAAATAGAAACAAAAACAAAAAATGGTAAGCAAGAACACCAAGCCACATCGTTTGTTTCATATCCGAATCCATTCCACCCTTTCCAAGCACACTTCCTGGATGGTTTCCTGGATTTTCAATCCAACGAATAGCACCCCAGGTTAAAACCGCACTTAAAGCACAAAGAACAGAAAGATAAGCCGATAAAATCGCCTTTTTTTTGCGAGATGGAACCAAATATCGAAAGATAAAATAACTCAATAGAGAAAGGCATAAAATAAAGAATGATTGTAACCTAGCATCTGTTTTATCCCAAGGAACTCCCCATGCACTATATGCCCAAATGGGTCCAGAGAATAAAACTCCTAAGGCAAAAAGAAAAGCAAGTTGGTTTGCAGTGAATGCGAGGCGATCCCAAATAAGGTCTTTTTTAATGAAATAAATCAGAGAAAAAACAAACGATAACAGTGGGCCGTATAATGCAACCCAGGCGACTGGAACATGTAAGTAAAAAATTCTGTGGCTAAGACCTTGTTCCAAAATGACATTGGGATACAGGATCGAAACAAAAACAGCGATTACCAAAGAGATACAGACTACGATGTAAAAGGCAAAATCCAAAGCCGGGTGGATCAGTTTGATCTTACGTTCCATTTTTTTCCAAATTTTCAGAATGGAAAAGAAATTCTAGGAGAAAATACAAATCCTCTACTCATTCTGTAAGGTTTCTACCATAATGGAACCAAGAGTTCCGTAAAATAATAGGAAAAACAAAAGTAATCCAATCGAAGGTAAATACAATCCAGGTTCCATCCAGTATCGATTTTCAGCTTCCAATCCAAACAAAAACAATGGAATCGAAAATGGGAGTTGTAAAAGAGGGATGATGATCTCTTTTAGTCGGCTTTCAAATGCAACCACTCCAAGGGATACACCCAAAAACACCAAACACCCACTCCCTAAGTTTGCAAATAACCACTCTCCCAAATAACGTTCCAAAACCATATTTTGGAAAAAGATCGATAATACGAGGATAAGGAGTGCATTCACGAGGATGGTACAAAACCAAATTGTAATCGATTTACTTAAGTAAAGATAAGTAGGACTGACATAACTGGAACTAGCTTCCCATCCCATTGACTCTCTTTCTTCCCATAAACTTTGGCTAACAATGACAAAGTTAAGAATGAAGATAATCGCCCACTTCAGACCACGGATGCTCCTAGCAGATAACATTTCGTTCACTTCAATGGATGTATAAAAAATGAATACGACAGAAACACTCAGAGTAAAAAGTGAAACCACTCCACCTAGTGAACGCCCAATCAAATAAAAATCTTTTTTTAATAGATTAAGAAACAAAGACATTCCCCTGGCGAATTAAAATTTGACCTGTACACTCAAGTTCACTTGGGATCGAGTGGAGCACCGTAAGAATGAGTCTCGATTTTTTTTCTTCATTTAAAATCGAACTTAAAACCGAAGAAGATTCAAAATCAAGTCCCGTAAATGGTTCATCAAATAAAATGATTTCTGCTGATGAAAGTAATACTCTCATAATGGCAACTTTCTGTTTCATTCCTCTGGAAAAAAAATGGATGGGATCCCATATCCTTTTTTCCAATCGAAAGAGTTTTAATAACTCTATCCTTCTCTCCATGGAATGATTACCATCCAAAGAGGCAAAGTAGTCCAAATTTTCTTCCAAACTAAGAGAGGAATAATAACCAAGCTCATGGCCCAAATAAGCAATTTTTCGTTTTCCAAGGGGCCAAGTCCAGGAAGCAGACGTTAAGGAATCATGAAAGATTTTCTTAAGTAATGTTGATTTTCCAGCTCCATTTTCCCCAAGGACAGCGAGTAACCCTCTCTCAAAAAAACTGAGATTCACCTCTCTCAATATGGTTTTTTCGCCGACAGTAATAGTGAGCCCTTTTGTCTCCAAAAGCATACGGTTCATTCTAACACCATGTTCCATCGACTGTTTACATTCGCACTTCTGTTTTTGTTTCCAAGCCTAGTCTTTGCACAAAAACTCATCGGGAATAAGGAATACCCAGAGCTTTTATGGGGAAAAGACGAAGAGTTTGATACCCGTGACTTTCCGAATGGATCTTTTATCTACCACAGAGATGATTTTATCCTAACACGTGGAAAACTATATACCGGCGAGCCACCCAAATCCAATGGAAGTTTTTCCTACGGAACAGAAACCATCACAAATTCTGGTAAATGGAATAATGATACCATTGAACTTCTCTTAAATGGAAAGGCAAACCAAAGAGGTGAAGTCATCAAACGTTTGGAAGCCGGAGTTCGATTTGACCCTCAATTTTTCCCTTTCCGATATAATTTAGGCAGATTGTATTCGTTGGAAATGAAATATGAAAAAGCACTAGTTGAATTTGAATACGCAAAAGCAGAAATGCCAGAGTATTACAAAACATATTTGCATATCGGTATCCTTTCTGAAATCACAAGACAAACCTATTATGCCATCATGAACTACAAATTGGCAGTTGAAAAAAATCCATACGATACAGAAGCACTCATCCGACTTGCAGATCATTATTTGGCAACTGGACTTAAGAACAGAGCACTATTGTATCTAAACAAAGCTCTGAAAATCGAAGAGGAAAGTCCAAATGTAAAACTTGGATTTGCAAGACTTGAAATGGAGAAGGGAAATTATCATATTGCCTATAAGATTTTCAATCGAACGAGTTTAACCACTGGTGAAGGAAAACAAAAGTCATATGATAAAAAGTTTCATTATTATTTTGCTGAGACAGCTTCAAAAGTCACAGATTATGAAACTGCAGAAGAACAATATACAAAGATGCTGAGTTTTACAAATGATCCGTTTTTTGCGACCGTTTCCTCAAAAGTAATCGCACGTAGAAGGGATATCGCGAAAAAATTTGCGGAAGCAAAACGAACTCAATTGGATAATTCGGAAGAAGAAGTTACACCTCCAAACGAATGATTTCTGGCAAAAACCAATTCTTGTAATAGTTTTGATTTTGGATGTTTTAGAAGTTGTTTTGGATTTCCAAATTCAGTGATACTTCCCTCTTCCAATACAAATATTTGATCACACATATAAGATAAAAATCCAAGGTCGTGTGAAACAATCAACATTCCGAGCGAATCCTTTTGGTTGATTTCCTTTAATTCTTCAGCAATTTTCTTTTGCACAAGAACATCAAGGGCTGTTACTGGTTCATCTAACAAAAGGTATTCTGGATTCACAAGTAAGGCTCTGAGGATTGCAAATCGTTGTAACTGACCACCACTTAACTCTTGTTTTGTTTTTTTTAATAAAGACACTGGTAATTCAAATCGATTACAATAATTTTCAATTCTTGTGTTTTCCTTATCGATCATATCTTGGTTTAAGACTAATTGTTTCTGAACCTTAAGTGGTTCCAATAATAATTCGCCAATTGTATGATAAGGTGAAAAACTCCCAAAGGGATCTTGGAAAACAGGTTGGATTTTGGGACAATGTTGTTTTCCTAACATTTCGCCATTCCACTCCAATTCGCCTGTCCATTCATATCCCTCAGACTTTGGAAGTAAACCCAGTGCCAATCGAAATAAAGTAGATTTACCAGATCCCGATTTCCCAATGAGGCCAGTGATTTCTTTGGGTTTTGCCTCTAATGATACATCGTTTAAGATGGTTCGTCTCCCTATATGAACGGAAAGATTTTTGATTTTAAACATAATACCTTGCAGATAAAATCATTGCATTCTCTCTCTCAATAAACAATCTAAAGAGGATAAATAGGAGTGAATCGTTTTGGAGAAAGTAAAAATCACTGAAGTAGGACCAAGAGACGGATTACAAAACGAAAAAACCATTCTCTCAACTCAGGATAAATTTGAATTCGTAAAACGTCTAGTAGAATCTGGGACAAAACACATCGAGCTCACTTCATTTGTCAGAAAAGATAGAATACCCCAAATGGGTGATGCAATCGAACTATCTGCACTCGTGTTACCAAAATTTGCAAATGATGTTGAATTTTCCTGTCTGACACCCAACACCAAAGGATATGAAGCCGCAAAAGAAGCAGGTTTCAAAGAAGTGGCAGTGTTTACAGCGACTTCTGAATCTTTTACGAAGAAAAACATCAACATGACAGTTTTGGAAAGTTTTACTTCCTTCCAACCTATTTTTGAACAAGCCAAACAAGATGGAATCAAAGTCAGAGGTTATATTTCAACAGTGATTGCCTGTCCCTATGAAGGAAAAATAACACCTGATAAAACATTAGATGTCGCATTGCGACTATTAGATGCTGGTGCCTATGAAATTTCCTTAGGGGAAACAATCGGTGTAGCTGTTCCGGATGAGGTTGAAAAATTATTAGATGTCTTACTTAAAAAAATTCCAATCTCTTATCTCAATTGTCATTTCCATGATACTTATGGTATGGCAATTGCGAATACAAAACAAGCTCTCTCTATGGGGATACGAAGTTTTGACAGTTCTGCCGGAGGTTTAGGAGGTTGCCCCTATGCAAAAGGAGCCGCTGGGAATGTGGCAACAGAAGATTTGGTTTATTTTTTAACAAGAGAAGGATATGATACAGGGATTCAACTGGATTCACTAGTAAGAGTGAGTCAATTTATGGAAACAAAACTAGATCGTCAATTTAGTTCCAGAACCTTCATTGCTAAAAAAAATGCCAGCTGATGCCATCTTACTAAAGAAAAAATTAGAGAATCTAAAAAACAAATATGAAAGTGTATCCTATTTGGATACAGATCCCATTTGTTTCCCCAAACAATTCACAGATCCACTGGATATCGAAATTATATCGCTCGTTGCTTGTTTATTTGCATATGGGTCAGTCAAAAACATTCAGAATTTTTTAAATCCTATCGTTTCGGCAATGGGACCTTCTCCTTATCTTTTCTTAAGACAAAAACAGAGTTCGTTTGATCCATTTCTAAAGACAATCAATGGGTATCGTTTCCAAACCAAAGAGGATCTAATTGTTTTCTTTGTAACCTTACAAAGGATCATACAAAATCACAAACTTAAGGATCCGATCTTTGAATCCATTTTTTTAAGTGGAGGAAAATACTTCCGAAAGGAAACGTCGATACAGAATTTCCAATCCTATATGGAACAAGAATTCAAAATTACCTTGGGCAACAAACCACTTACTTATGGTTTACAATTCTTAATTGGTAAGTGGAAATCCAAATCACCTAAAAAAAGAATTTCCCTTTTTTTACGTTGGATGGTACGAAACCAGTATCCTGATTTTGGAATCTACAAACAAATCCTTCCGAGTGAAATACCCTATCCCATGGATGTTCACATCCAAAAATTGAGTAAGGTATTAGGAATTCGTGACAAAAAACAAGTGAAGTTAGATGATGCGTTCCTTCTTACTGAGTATTTTAGTTTACTGAATCCCACAGATCCCTTGTTATACGATTTTTATTTAACAAGGGTAGGAATCATTGAAAAATGCAAAGGTAGTTATGTAGAGGAAATTTGTAAGGTGTGTGAATTGAGGGAGGTTTGTTTGGTAGTGCCACGGGGAATTGAACCCCGATTGCAAGGATGAAAACCTTGTGTCCTAACCATTAGACGATGGCACCGTTTGAGAACGTTTTCTAAGAGTATCAAACTCTTATGTTTGAGTCGTCGGGGATTCGAACCCCGGACCCATTCCTTAAAAGGGAATTGCTCTACCAGCTGAGCTAACGACTCGTTCTGTAGCCAAGAATATCGAACCACCTTTCTCGGTCAACAACTACTTAAAAAAAAGATTCAGAACTATCTATTTTTTTTAATCCATGATGATCGTATGTTCACGATCAGGTCCAGTCGATACAATTCCAATTTTTGTATTCACTAAGTCTTGTAACGACTTGATATAAGATTGGCACAATGGTGGTAATTTCGAAAATGAATTGATACCAGAGATATCATCTTTCCACCCTTTAAACTCGGCAAACAACGGTTTAACGCTCTCAAGTCCTTGTGATGGGAAAAAATCTAATTTTTTTCCTTTGTATTCATATCCAACCACTACAGGGATAGAATCATAATGACTAAGAACATCAATTTTCGTTAGAACAAGTGAGTTAATCCCATTCACTGTGACTGCATGTTTGATCATCTGTACATCAAACCATCCACATCGCCTTGGTCTTCCTGTAGTGGATCCGTATTCCCCACCTAACTTACGAAGAACGTCTCCTGCTTCACCTAAAATTTCGGATGGGAAAGGTCCCTCTCCAACTCTAGTTGCATAAGCTTTTGTGATCCCAATTACATCTTTTAAATAACGGAAACTTACTCCGGAACCAGCAAGAGCTCCCCCTGTGGTTGGATTGGAACTGGTCACATAAGGATACGTTCCGAAGTCAATATCTAGTCCAGTCCCTTGTGCACCTTCTAGAAGTACACGTTTGCCTTTTTCCAATTCGCTATTGAGATAATACACTGTATTTACAATGTTTTTTCCCATTTTATCAGCAAAATCTAAAAGGAAATCATACATCTCTGTTGGATTCACTGGTTCTAAATCATAGTATTTTACAAGTTCTTGGTTTTTTACTTCCAGAATATGATTGAGTTTTGATTTTAAAAGGTCTTTATCGAGTAAGTCTCCTGCACGGACTCCATTACGTAACATTTTGTCCGCATAACACATACCAATGCCTTTTTTTGTGGTTCCAATTTTTCGTTCTGGGGAAGAACCAGCTTCTCTTGCCTCATCGATCAATCGATGATACGGTAGGAGGATGTGGCAAGAATCACTGATAAGGACTTTATCTTTGACGCGAAATCCATGTGCTTCTAAATCAGCACATTCTTTTAGAAAGTATTCAGGATCTAAAACAACCCCATTCCCAATCACACACGTAGTATTGTCATAAATGATCCCAGAAGGAACTAAATGGAAAATGTATTTTTTACCACCAACAACGACAGTATGGCCCGCATTTGCGCCACCTTGGTAACGTACGATGATATCTGTATCTTTTGAAAGGTAATCAATAACTTTTGCTTTTCCTTCATCACCCCATTGGGCTCCAACGACTAAATTTGCAGGCATAAATCCCTCATTTTTCCTTATTTAACAAAACTTCAATAGAATCCAAATGCAGTGCAAATCCACATGCATCCTTTTGTATCCCTGTAAAACTTTCATATAAATCATTATACACACCACCAGCAAAAACTGGCTCAGGGTCATGTTCTACATACCCTTGAAACATAAAACCCGTGTAATACGATAAATCTCGAACAAGAGAAGGATCCCATATACAGGATACACCTTGCATCTGCTTGTTCCAAACGTCAAAAAAAGATGTGATCGAATCCAAATCGTTTTTTAGTAAATGCAATTCTTCTTCGGATAAATTAGATTCCAAATCTTTCTTAAAATCAGCCATTCCATTTACAGGGATCGGTTTGAGTAATAACTGAATGATTTTCATATGAGAATCTTTCGTATTTGTTCTTGCAGCAAGAGACACTAATTCTGGGATATTCTTCGTGTATAAAAATTGTCGTAAAACTTTTGTTTGTTCTTCATTCCAACCTAGAATTTCTAACAAATTTCGAAAAAAAGAAGAATGACCAAACACAATCGTAAATGTTTTGTTAGGAATCGTTTTGTCCCAAAGTTTTTTCAAAATTTTGATTTGGGAAATCAATTGGTTTGTATCACTTTTTCCTAAACTCTCGACTCCGATTTGTAAAATCTCTCGTCTGGAAGCGTTTCGTTTTTTATGGTCTCTTATCTTTTTGGCAAAATAATAGATGTTTTGGTTTTCTTCCCAATGGGATCTAGCTGCCATCCCTTTCACAACCTGTAATGTTAGGTCCACACCGGGAGAGAGTTCATTTCCATCCCAGTCCTTCGTGACGAGTAAACTCTCAACACCTTCATGCAATTGGGAACGAAAGGAATTGGAATAATCAAAACTAGGTAGAGTGATTTCAGAATACCCTTCTCTTTCAAAGAGTTCCGAAAACGATTGTAGTAAATTTCGCCGGTTTCTGCTTTCTTCCGGTCCTAAAAAATGAAATCCATCGGGTATCCATTTCTGTTCCGAGGAAATTGATTTGTTTTTTTGATTCATACCGGGATCTCGATCACCCAAGAAGTCAGGTTAGAGAAATCCTGGATTTACGCAATCAATTGTAAAAATCGAATAGACAAATCGAAACTTTTCAGTACGCTGATGTCGGTTTAGAGGCATACATGACAGAAAAAGAAGCCACTTTGGGACGTTGGCACAAAGAATTTTTTGAGAACATTCACTTATTTGTAAAATCCGGTCTTTCGGAACAAGAAGCAAAGTCCATTTTAGAAGAATTTTTAGTTCTATCACAAGCAACTCCTAAACCCAAGGTCATGGAAATTTTCCAAGAGCCCGAACGATTAGAAGAGATTGGTGTCTACACAGACATCAGACCCGAGCCTCGCGATTTTATGCTCAAATTCCTAGACCCCATCATGAAGAAGTTTAAGGTGGAAGGAACAGAGAATTTAAAACTCCTCGATGGCATCATTGGCAAATACCCAGTCACTCTTATCTCTAACCACTTAAGTCATTTAGATGCTCCTGCCATTTTTACTCTACTTTACAATTCGGGGCCAGAAGGTAGAAAGATCGCAGAGTCTCTTGTTTTCATTGCGGGAAGACTTGCCTTTGAACCTGATTTTACACGCCTAGGTCTTTATATGTTTGGTACTCTCCTTGTTTGTTCCAAAAAAGATATGGCGGATAACCCTTCTCTTTCTGATGTCATGACGAAAATCAATATGCGTGCTTTTCGTAATTCACAAAAATTACAATCAGATGGAAAGGTAATCTCCATTTTCCCGGAAGGAACTCGCTCTCGTGATGGAAGGCTCATGCCATTTGTGGACACAGTGTACCATTATGTAGCTAACAAAGTCATTTTGCCAATCTCTCTCGAAGGTACTGAAAAAATTCTACCGATTGAAGGATTACTCTTCAACCAAGCCGTTGGAAAACTTGTGATCGGTAAACCTGTACTTGTTGGAGAACTGACAAAACGAGAAATGGAATCGTTTCCATCTCATATCGAACAAATTTCGTTTCCAGGAAGTGGTGACAAAAAACAATTTATCATTGATAACCTTGCCCTTCTTGTGGGAAGTAATCTCAACAAACACAAACATGGAACATATCGAAACCTTTACCGAGGTGACGTTAGAGAAACGAACCAACTCATTTCACTTCCCAAAAAACCAGACGAACACGTAGTCATCATTGGTTCATCCAATATGTCTGTCGCCTTTGCTTGCATCCTAGCCAATAAAAATGTCAAAGTGACGATCTACCATCCAGATTCAGAAATGGTGGCTCGTAGTAACGAAGAAAGACGTGACATTATCCATTACCCAATTTACAAGCTACCACCAAACATAGATTTTTCGGATAAACCAGAAGTGTTAGAATCAGCAACATTATTTGTCCAAGGAACAAATCCTTGGGAATTTGATGCTGTTTACTCCAAAATCAGAACCTATTTACAAAAAAATAAATCACCTATGGTGAATGTAATCAAAGGTTTCACTGGATCTAAAAAGGGGCTCATCCTCGAAGACTTAAACGAACTTCTCCTCATTGAAAGGGATCGATTGGCAGTCGTATCTGGTGCATGTTACCCAGACCAAATTATGGAACGAAAAATTTCTGGATTTGAAATTTCTGCCTTTGAGGATTCCTTGATTCCAAAACTCAAAGAACTTCTCACCAATAATTATGTATTCACTAGAACCGCTATCAATTCCAGAGATACAAAAGGGGTTCAGCTTGGTGGTGCTTTAAAAACTATTTATGCACTTGCAATGGGACTAGTAGAAGGATACTTCAAACGCGAATTAGGTGGGAATGTCGACAATACTCTATTCCATTTGAGTAACCGATTTTTTAATGAAATGGTCTCAATTGGTGTATTACTCGGAGGAGATCCCACTACGTTTAATGGATTATCTGGAATGACTGATTTTATGTTAGCATGTTTTGGATCTGACACGAGAGACCGCAAGTATGGTTATGATCTGGCGAATGGAACAAGACCAGAAAAAATCACTAATGGTTTTTATGGTCTAAAAGTGTTACCAAACCTCATCCAACTAGATGAAAAAAGACATCCAATTGTTGCTTCTGCTTATAAAACAGTGATCCAAAACGAAGATTTTGATATAGTTGCGGAAGAATTACAAAAACAGTTAGCTAGAGTTTAGGGATAGAAACGATAAAAACAGTTTGGCCTGGTTCGGAAAATAACCGGATCTGGCCTTTGTGCCTTTCTTCTACGGATTGTTTAACGATCCCAAGACCAAGCCCGGTTCCTTCTCCTTTTTCCTTCGTTGTATAAAAGGGCTCAAAAATACGTTTTTGCATAGTCTGTGGAATTCCAGGACCATCGTCCTTAATGGATACTTCAACATCGGTATTTGTTTCTTCCACCTGCACCGTCAACTTACCTTTGAAGTGCATTGCTTGTAAGGAATTATAAATCAAATTGGTCCAGATTTGGATGAGTTCGTCTGGATAACCCATGATCACAGGATTTGCGTTGTACAATCGAATGCATTCAATACCTGATTTCATTTTGTTCTGATACAAAGTAAGGACAGTTTCGATTGTATCTATGATATTGGTTTGGATTTTAGCAGAACCTCTGTCCATCCTTCCATAATTTTTTAAACTATAAACGATTTTCGATGTGCGTTCCACTGCTAAACGAATCGATTCAATACTACGTAACGCATTTAATTCATTTAAGATGATACTCAGTATGGGAGTATTTTTTAGTTTTTCCACAAAACTTGTATTTTCTAAAATATAATCAGATACACCCAAATCTACAATACGATCAGCCAAATCATAAGGGGATTCAATATTGGCAGTAACAAACAGTGATTCTAAATTCTTTTTGATTTTCCTTGTCTCAGAAAAACTATAAGTTTTTGGTTTTACTTGGAATAGTTCAGTGATCCAACGAATGATTTCCAGAGCATCCTTGTCTGTATATTTCCCCATACAATTCCGAATCTCAAGTAACCTAGATCCAAAATCTCCTAATCGGTTTTGTAATTGTTCGCTAAAAGCAGAGATAGCCGCCAAAGGGTTGTTAATTTCATGTGCCACACTTGCTACGAGTTGGCCAAGTGTAGCCATTTTTTCGGATAAAATCAATTGGTCTTGAGTTTTCTGTAAATCTTCTAAGATACGGTTGAGTTCTTTTGTCCTTTCTTTGACAGCAAACTCAAGAGCTTCTTTATTTTGTTTGGATTCAGTGATATCAATGAGAATCGCAAGTAAAGTGGAACGACCATCATGATTGAGAATTGTATTCCCAGAAACCACATGTCGTATTTCCCCCGATTTAGTTCGAACACTTGCTTCCATACCAGTGCTCCAACCTTTTTTTTGAACTTCTGCGAGTAACCTTGCTCGGTCTACCTTTGTAATCCAAATATTCAAATCATGTGATGTTTTGCCGATGATTTCTTCTCTATTAAAACCAATGAGACGACAATATGCCTCATTCACATCATCGTATCTACCTGTTTCTGCATTTGATAAACTAACAGCCGCAGGATTTAACCTAAAAACACTTTCAAACAAATCCTTACTTAACTTTAATTCTTTTTGCAGTGCATTTGCAAGTTTCTCTTTCTCTTTTAAAGCGGTTATATTTTGCCCCGCACTGAGTAAGTACCGACCATTCTCTACAATTTTCCCACTAAAAAGAATGGTTACAGTTTCATTCGTCTTTGTCAAAAGGGGAACTTCAAAGTTAAGTACAAAGCCATCTATCTTTAATTTGGTTAAAATGAGATCCCGGTCTGCCAGATTTGAATAAATTCCTAAATCAATTGTGGTTCTTCCGACAACCTCCTCTCTCTTACGACCAAGCCAATTACAATAAACTTCATTTGCTTCTACATACAGTCCTGTTTGCAAGTCGGTAATCGCCATACCAATGGGGCTTTCTGCAAAACTGGTATGCCAAATTCGATCAGTGATGGGTAAAGAGGAGTCCATAGTTTTCGGAGGTTAAAAGGTAGCGGAATCCACAGGTCTGGCAATAAAAAAACCTACTTAAGAATGTTCTCAAGTAGGTTTTTCACCAAGGAATCCGTGTTAGCGGATAAGAAGTTACTTAGAAGCAGCTACTTTTTCTTTTTTCGCCTTTTTAGGTTTCTCTTCTTTTTTAGCAGGTTTTTTCTCTTCGCGTTTTGCTTTCGCTTCTGCTTTGAGTTCGTCTTGTGTTTTTCTATCTACAAGTTCTAAAATTCCCATCGCAGTGTTGTCTGAAGGACGGTTTACCAATCGAATGATTCTCGTATACCCGCCCACTCGTTCTGCATAACGATTTGCTAAATCCTTCAAAAGTTTATTCACGATCTCTTGGTCACCAAGGTGGCTATAAAGATACCTTGTATTGTGCAAAATCGCTGCATTTTTCTTTTGTTCGTCTAGGTTTGCTAAATTTGCATCTAGATTTTTTTTCGCTCTTGTGATGATTCGTTCTGCATAAGAACGAGCCACCTTTAACTTCGCTACAGAAGATTCAATTCTTTCGTGGCGAAGTAGAGAGATTACCATATTTTGGATCATAGCTTTTCTATGATCTGCTGATCTATTGAGTTGTTTAACTTTATTACGTTTGTTCATCTTAAAAATCTCTCATACCGAAAGAAAGTCCCATAGAGGAAAGTTTTGCTTTCAACTCTTGTAAACTTTGTTCGCTGAAATGTTTTGATTTCGTCATTTCGTCTTCTGATCTCTTTACGAGTTCACCAATGAAGTCAATTTCCAAACTGCGAAGAACGTTAGTCGAACGAACAGAAAGTTCTAATTCTTCTACGTGTTTCGATAATGCTGCTTTGAGTTTTTCATCAGCTTCATCTAACTCTTCTTCTTCCTCTTCAATTTCTTCTTCAAAATTGATGAATACAGTGAGATGGTCTTTTAGAATTTTAGCTGCTTGTGCAACTGCATCTTCAGGGGACACAGATCCATCAGTCCAAACTTCCATTGTTAGTTTTTCGTAATCAGATCTTTGTGCAACACGAGTTTCTGATACTTCAAACAATACTTTTTGGATTGGAGAAAAGATCGAATCGATTGGGATCGTTCCCAATACTTCGATATCTTTCTTTTTGTCTTCTGCAGGAACGTAACCACGTCCTCTTTGGATTTCCAAATCCATAATCAAATTAGCATCCTCATTGAGGGTAGCAATATGAAGATCAGGATTCATGATTTCAATAGAAGAATCTACAGCAAGGTCAGCAGCACGAAAGTAACCAGCACCTTTGAGTTCCAAGTGGATCACTTTACTTGCTTCTTTGTCTTCTGGCTCGTATTTGATTCGAACTTGTTTTAAGTTAAGAATGATACGAGTGACGTCTTCTGCAACACCTTCGATGTAGGAGAATTCGTGAGAAACTCCTTCAATGCGAATGGCAGAAATTGCTGCTCCTTCGATAGAAGACATGAGTGTACGACGAAGGGAGTTACCGATCGTTGTACCAATTCCTCTTTCGAAAGGTTCTGCAACAAACTTACCGTAGTTTGGTGTATTCACATCGGTAGTGAATTCGATTTTTTTGGGTCTTTTAAAACCTTTTAATAAATTCTTTGGAGACAATGTCGTATCCTTCTTCTCTAAATTCTTACTTCGAGTACAACTCTACGATTACCTGTTCTTTCACAGGGATATCAATATGCTCTCTTGTTGGAAGTGAAGTCACTTCTCCTGAGAACTTGGCATAATCCACACTCACCCAAGAAGCAGTACGATTGATTGCTTGGGCTAGTTTGATATTTTCTTCGATAAACGCGGATTTTTGGAACTTCTCACGAATTTCGATTTTATCACCAACATTCACACGATAAGAACAAATATCAACTCGGTGGCCATTCACTAAAATGTGTCTGTGAGCCACAAAGTTACGAGCTTGTCTTCTAGTAACAGCAAAACCCATACGATAAAGAACGTTATCCAATCTTCTTTCAAGGAATTGGAGTAAGTTCTCACCAGGAATCCCCGGAGTGTGAGAAGCTTCTTCAAAGTATCTACGGAATTGTTTTTCTAACACACCATAAGCGCGTTTTACTTTTTGTTTTTCACGTAGCTGTGCGCCGTATTCTGTTACCTTCCCTTTTTTCTTTGGAGGAAGACCTGGTGGGTACTTTCTCTTTTCAAGGGAAGATTTTTCTTTATGTAATGTATGACTATTTTTGAGAAAGAGGTTAAGCCCCTCTCTTCTCATCAATTTAACAACTGGACCTCGGTAACGTGCCATATCTAATTCCTACACCCTTCTTCTTTTTCGTGGTCGGCACCCATTGTGAGGGAGCGGAGTTACGTCTTTAATGAGTTTGATTGCAATCCCTTTTGTGGTCAAAGACCGAATGGCAGATTCACGTCCAATTCCAGGACCTGAAACCATTACATCCACTTCGGAAAGACCAGCAGCTTCAATTGCTTTCTCAGCAGCATTGGTAGCAGCTACTTGTGCTGCGTAAGGAGTGGATTTTTTGGACCCACGAAATCCCATCATTCCGGAAGAAGACCAAGAAAGAACGTTTCCAGCCATATCAGTAATCGATACGATTGTATTGTTAAACGAAGCTTGGATATAAACCTTACCCCGTGGAACGTTTTTCTTTTCTTTTTTCTTAACCTTTTTGGTATCTTTTTTATTCTTTGCGTCTTTTTCAGCCATGGACTGGTCCTCTACTTAGTAGCCTTTTTCTTATTGGCTACAGTCTTCTTGACTCCCTTACGGGTTCTTGCGTTGGTTCTTGTTCTTTGTCCGTTAACTGGAAGTCCACGTCTGTGACGGAAACCTCTGTAACAGCCCACATCCATCAATCGTTTGATGTTGAGGTTGACTTCGGAACGAAGATCCCCTTCTACCTGGTATGATTCTTCAATGACTCGTCGGATCGCGGCTTCTTGTTCGTCCGAGAGGTCCTTCACCCTGATAGATTCGTCAATTCCTGCTTTTTTCAGGATATTTTGAGAGGATGTCTTACCAATACCAAATACGTATGTAAGACCGATCACTATTCTTTTGTTTGATGGTAAATCAACACCCGCGATACGTGCCATATCTTCCTATCTTTGCCTTTGTTTGTGTTTTGGGTTCGTGCAAATCACTCGGATTACACCTTTTCTGCGAATGACTTTGCATTCTGGACAGATTTTTTTGACTGATGCTCTAACTTTCATTATAGTTTCCTATTTCTTTCTGTAAGTGATACGGCCCTTGGTTAAGTCATAAGGAGAAAGTTCCACAGTGACTTTATCTCCAGGTAGAATACGAATGTAGTGCATACGCATCTTTCCTGAAATGTGCGCTAAAACCTTGTGACCATTCTCTAGTTCCACACGGAACATTGCATTTGGTAACGGTTCTAAAACGGTTCCGTCAATGGTGATTGCTTCTTCCTTAGCCAGGGTCTATCTCCTACTGGATTGATTTTAAAATAGTGTTAGTGATTTCTTCCATACTTCCCAACCCATTGATTTGCCGAAGGATCCCCGTGCCTTTATAAAAGTCAATCAGGGGCAACGTCTTGGTGTTGTAAGTATGCAGACGGTTTTTGATGGTCTCTTCGTTGTCATCCGAGCGTCCTTCTTTGATCGCTCTACCTAGCAAACGTTTGACGAGTTCTTCATCAGGAACGTCTAGGTTGACAACGGAGTCGAGCTCCATGTGAAGCTCTTTGAGGATTTCCGAGAGAGCCTTTGCTTGCTCCACCGTCCTTGGAAATCCATCCAATATGAATCCATTTGCACAATCAGCTTCGACCAATCGGTCGCGAATTATGCCTATAACGACAGCATCTGGAACAAGGTCTCCAGCGTCCATAAATTTTTTTGCTTCAATCCCCATAGCAGTGCCATTTTTTACTGCGGCACGGAGGATATCGCCTGTGGAAATCTGAGGGATCTTGTATTTCTCTTTGATGATGTCAGCTTGTGTTCCCTTACCAGCACCTGGAGGGCCCATAAATATGAGTCTCTTCATTCGTTACACTCTTCCCTTGATTTTAGTCTTTTTCATGAAACCTTCGTAGTTTCTCATGAGGAGTTGGGCTTCGATTTGTTTTAAGGTTTCGAGTGCCACACCCACCATAATGAGAAGAGAAGTTCCTCCGAATGTATACACTAAAGTTCCACCACCTGTATTGGATCCCAGGTTTAAGAATTTAATGATGAGATACGGAGCAAGAGCAAGACCAGCAAGGAAAAGAGCACCCGGTAAGGTGATTCGATTCAAAATTTTCTCGATCATTTCTTTTGTTTGGCTTCCTGGACGAACACCTGGGATAAACCCACCGTATTTTTTTAAGTTATCAGCGAGTTCCTGTGGATTGAACTGAATTGCCGTATAAAAATAAGCAAAGAAGATGATGAGAGAAGTATAAATCACATAGTAAAATAAAGCATGGTACCAGATTTGTGAGAATGGGTTAAAATAATCCATAATCACAGCCCAACCAGCCCACTGTCCCCCTTTGGAAGACAACCACTGAACAATTGTTTGTGGAAATAGAATGAGGGAAGATGCAAAGATAATTGGCATTACGTTTGCACTGTTCACTTTGAAAGGAATGGATTGGCTACGAGCCTGTACCATCTTTCTACCCACCATCTGTTTTCCGTAATTCAGTGGAACCCGGCGAACCCCTTGGGTTAAAATCACCGTGAGTGAAATGAGAACAATAAAGATGATAATTAGGATCAGGATACTGAGAGCATCTGAAGTATCAGAAGTAAACATCGCAATGAGTGCTTCTGGCATACGACCAATGATACCCGCAAAGATAATGAGAGAAATTCCATTACCAATCCCACGTTCGGTGATTTGTTCCCCGAGCCAAATGAGAAGCACTGTTCCTGTTGTGATGGATAACATGGCAATCGGTAAAAAATACCCTTCGACGGAAGGATTGATTAGACCTGGGTATTTAGCCTGCGCAGTTCCCGATCCAGTGGACCAAGAATTGGCAAGTTGGATCACAGCAAGAGACTGAATTGCACAAAGAATGAGCGTTCCGTACTTCGTGTACTGTTGGATCTTTTTCCTACCCTCTTCCCCTTCTTTTTGCATTTTTTGCAAACTAGGAATGAGAACCATCACAAGTTGCATAATGATCGAAGAAGAGATATAAGGCATAATCCCAAGTGCAAAAATAGAAAATTTGAGAAGAGCACCACCAGCAAACAAATCTACCATTCCAAGGAAACCTTCACTTGGATCGGCAGTAATGCCCGTCACAATCAAACTGTTGATACCAGGAATGGTCACGTGAGTTCCCATTCTAAAAAGTAACAACATACCGATCGTAAATAGGATTTTAGATCTTAATTCCGGGATTCGAAAGATGTTAGCGATGGTTTGAAACATGGGTTATTTAGTTTTTTTTCTCTTCTTTTTTCTTTTCTCTGATGATGACTTTGCCACCTGCTTTTTCAATTTTCTCTTTTGCAGAAGCTGAAAATGCATCAACCGTAATGGTAATCGCAACAGTCACTTCACCAGTTCCGAGTAATTTAATCGGTCCTAGTTCGGATTTGATTAGTGCCTTTGCTTTCAAAATCGCAGGAGTCACTTCTCCCGAAAGACCAGCTTTCGTAAGAGAAATCAAATTCACTGGTTGGAATACTTCAGAGAAGATATTAGTAAAACCACGTTTTGGTAAACGTCTGTGAAGAGGGAGCTGTCCACCTTCAAATCCACGTCTCATGGATGCTGCACGAGCTCTTTGTCCTTTGGATCCACGAGTGGAAGTTTTTCCCATCCCTGATCCTGGACCTTGGCCCACTCGTTTCGGAGAGGTTTTTGCGCCTTCCGGAACGGGAACCAAGTTTTTGTTTCCGAGAGATGTGGATTTTTTAGCGCGTTTTGCACCAAACCCACGACCTTGTTCGATTCTTTCTTGTGCCATATGATTATACCTTTTCCACTTTCAACAAGTATCCTACTTGTCGTAACATCCCTTTCAATTGGGGAGTCATTTTGTGTTTTTTGGATTGACCTTTCTTTTTAAGGCCGAGAGCAATCAAAGTTTTTTTGTGCATTGGGATGATACCAATGGAACTTCTTTCTTGCGTTACGATCACTTCTTCCATAGTCAGTACCCTTTTATAGATCTTGCCCAAACAAGTGTTTGAGGCTAACACCACGTCGTTTCACCGCCATAGACGGAGTTTCCAACTGTTGTAATGCATCCATAGTCGCCTTTACAATGTTCATCGGGTTTGAAGATCCCCAAGATTTTGTTAGAACATCTTGGATCCCTGCTCTTTCCAATACGGAACGAACAGAAGCTCCCGCGATGATCCCAGTTCCAGGTGAAGCTGGTTTCAAAATCACACGTGCTGATTTGAATTGTCCAACCACATCGTGAGGAACGGTGTGACCAATATAATGAATGGATTTTAAATTCTTTTTTGCCGATTCAATGGACTTACGGATTGCATCTGGAACTTCATTTGCTTTTCCAAATCCAATGCCTACTTTTCCTTTGGAGTCACCTACAACGGAAAGAGCATTAAAAGAGAAACGACGTCCCCCTTTTACTACTTTGGCGACGCGGTCGATTTTAACGACTTTCTCAGTAAATTCTTTTGTTTCTTCTTCTAACATCATTTAGAACTCCAATCCACCTTCACGGGCAGAATCAGCAAACGCAGCGATTCTTCCATGGTAAACCATCCCAGAACGGTCTAGTACCACTTGGGAAACACCCGCTTTTTTCGCCTTATCAGCGACTACTTTACCGAGTTCGGTTGCAGCCGATTTACTCTTCTTAGAATTTTCATGTTTCGGAAAATCTTTCTCGAGAGTGGTTGCGTAAACTAGTGTTACACCTTTTGCATCATCAATGATTTGTGCAGTCAGGTAACGGTTTGTTTTGTTAAACACTAACCGAGGTCTATCCGATGTTTGGCGGAGTTTGTAACGAACTCTCTCCGCTCTTCTCAATCTTTTACTATTTTTAGCTGTCTTGTTGATCATGACGTTCTACTTCTTACCGGTTTTTCCGGCCTTTCTACGGATGTATTCGTTCTGATATTTGATCCCTTTCCCTTTGTAAGGCTCTGGAGGTCTTTTGGAACGAATGTCAGCCGCAACTTGTCCAACCAGTTGTCGGTCAATGCCCGATACTTTGATTTTGAGCTGATCTGCGACTTCAATTTTGATGCCATTTGGCTCAGGGAAAACCACTTCGTGAGAATAACCAAGTGCCATCACAAGATCCTTACCACGTTTTTGCGCACGGTAACCGACCCCAGTGATTTCTAGGTTTTTTTCCCATCCAGTTGTGACACCCTTTACACAGTTCATCGCAAGGGAACGAACGAGACCGTGGAGAGCCACTGTCTTTTGGTCTTCACTTTTTCTTGTGAACACCAATTCGCCGTTTTCAACGTTTGCTCCGACACCTTCGTAAAGTGGAGTTTTTAATTCCCCTAACGGCCCTTTGATTGTAAGGACTTCTGCATCTGCTTTAACTTCTACCTTTGCAGGCAATTTGATGATACTTTTTCCAACTCGAGACATGGTGTTATCGTTCTCTAGAATACCTTACAGAGAACTTCCCCTCCTACTCTGAGTTTACGAGCGCGTTTTCCCGTCATCACACCTTTCGAAGTCGAAAGGATGAGTGTTCCGATGTTATTTCGGAAAGGACGGATTTCACCAGACTGGATATATACCCGTCGTCCTGGTGTGGAAACACGTTCAATCATACGGATCACAGGTTTTTTCTCTGTGTCGTATTTCAATTTTACTTGGAAGTCATCAAAACTTCCATTTTTTACAGTTTGGACATCATCTACAAAACCTTCTTCTTTGAGAAGATCTAGGATGGACTTTTTGATTTTGCTACCAGGAATCACACAAAGCTCATGTTTAGCTTGTTGTGCGTTTCTAATTCTTGTTAGCATATCTGCGATTGGATCTGAAAGACTCATATCTTACCTTAACCTAATTACCAGGAGGACTTTTTCACACCGGGGATCTGAGCCTTGCTAGCAAGGTCCCGGAAGCAAAGACGACACATATCAAAGCGGCGCAAATAAGCGCGTGATCGACCACAAAGAGGGCAACGATTGTACTCTCTCACTTTGAATTTTTGCTCTTTGGCGTGGCGTTCCATCATTGATTTTTTCGCCATGAGTAATCTCCTACTTACCTGCCGCTCGGTAAGGCATACCGAAGGCTTGGAATAATTCGAACGCTTCTTTGTCCACTTCCGTGTTCGTTACGAAAGTGATATTGATTCCATAGATCGTATTGATTTTATCAAATTGGATCTCTGGGAAAATGATCTGTTCTCTAACAGAAAGGTTATAATTCCCTCTGCCATCAAATCCCTTCGGGCTAACACCACGAAAGTCACGAACCCTTGGAAGGGCTACGTTGATGAAACGATCAAGGAACTCATACATATGATGTCCACGTAGAGTCACTTTGCAACCGAGAACCATTCCTTCTCTCACTTTGAAACCCGCGATGGATTTTTTAGCGAAAGTTTTCACAGGTCTTTGTCCAGTGATTTGGCCAATTTCCACAAGACATGCTTCCATTGCCTTAGGGTTTGTGTGAGCTTCACCCATCCCTACGTTGATTACGATTTTCTCTAATTTAGGAACTCGCATCACACTTTGAAAGCCGAGTGACTTTTGGAGTGTAGGACGAATTTCCTTTTCGTATTTTGATTTAAGCCTAGGTACCATATCTATACTTCTTTCCCTTCAGGTCGAGTCACTCGTACGGATTTACCATCCTTCTTGGCAAAGCCCAAGCGTACAGCCTTAATTTTCTTCTTTGGCTTCGCTTTGTTCTCTGCTTTTGCGTCGTGAAACATCACATTGGAAATATGGATTGGGAATTCGATCTCAATCGCACCACCACCAGGGTTTTCTTGGGTTGGGCGAACGAATCTTTTTCTTTTGTTCACACCTTCGATGTAAACACGGTCTTTGCGTTTATCAACAGCAAGAACCTTCCCTTTTTTTCCTTTTTCTTTTCCAGAAATCACAAGAACTTCGTCGTCCTTTTTGATTTTTGTTTTTTTGAATTTAGTAGGCTCGGAACCTCTATATGCTAACTTAGTCGCCATTTTAGAGAACCTCCGGAGCTAGAGAT